>CAMWNG010000001.1 GCA_947175575.1 uncultured Bacteroidales bacterium
GTCTACATAGTGAGTTCCAGGACAGCCATAGCTACATAGTGAGACCCTGTCTTGAAAACAAACAAACAACAAAAAACAAACAAAACAAATAAAAACTCTGCAAATGGAACACATATATTTATTTATACTTTCTATGTGTCTTGCGCGTTTTTCTGCGCGCCCCCCCCCGCTACTGTTTTTTACGGATATTATTTCGTCATGTCGGCGCGCGATTTTGAAATCGTGACAAGGTACAGACCGGTGAAAATAAGAATCACTGCAAGACCTTTAAGAGCTGAGAACGTATCAAGACCGAGATACAGGCCAACTCCGGTAGCGACTATGGGCTGAAAATAATTGTACATGCCTACGATGGTTGGACGCAGGTTTTTTTGTCCTATCATTATGCAGATGTATGCAATGAAAGTCCCGAAAAACACCACATATGCCGCTCCGCCAATTTCGGACAATGTCAAATGGGCGAAAGGCGTGTGAACCCATGTGTTTACGGAGAATGGAAGAATCACTGCCGAAGCGAAGGTGAACATCCATTTCATCAGGGTGACCAAAGTGTATTTTTTTATGAAATTCTTATACAAGGTCAGATAGAGGGCGTATGAAAGCTGGGCAGTGAGCACCAGAAGGTCTCCGAGCATGGGATTGTTGCCTCGCGCTGAGTTTGCGATACCGGAGTAGACCAGAATTACGGCGCCGGTAGCTCCAAGAGCGATGCCGCCGGCCTTTTTCCATGTAATCGGTTCGTGAAGTATCAATGCTGCAAGAACCATCACCCACATCGGCATGGTGGTGGTGATGATCGATGCTTCGCCGGGAGATGTGAAGCTGACTCCGAAAATGAAACATCCCTGGTTGAACAGAACGCCCAGCATGCCCGCTCCTGCAAGTAATGCCAGATCCTTAAGAGGAACATGTTCACGGGGAGTGAAGATTGATAACAGCCAGAAAAGCAATGCGGCTCCCATCACCCGTAAGTCTGTCATAAGGAGCGGTGTGACGATGCCTGCTCCCATGACTACCTTCGCCACAGGTGACATAAGTCCCCATATCACATTCGCACCGAGCATGGCGGCATGCCCTTTGATGTTTATCTGAGTTCTCATTCAATATTATTTTAGTTTCCGGGGTGCAAAGTTACTCAAAATTGCCAAACTTTTCGTACCTTTGCATCCTAAACCGCAATGTCACTTTCATGAACTTTTTTAAGAGCATATTTTCACGCGAAAAAAAGGAAACCCTGGACAAAGGCCTTGAAAAGACCAAAGAAGGCGTTTTCGGCAGACTCAAACGTGCTTTTGTAGGCCGAAAGACAATTGATGATGACTTTCTTGACGAACTGGAGGAAATCTTTATAACAGGAGATGTAGGAGCCGAGACCACTCTACGCATCATAGAACGTATTCAGGCGCGTGCCGCACGCGATAAATATGTCAACGAGGACGAGTTGAACGATATGCTTGTGGAGGAAATCACCGCGTTGCTTGCCGAAAACCCTAATGATGTGTCGGCAGACGGAAGTTTTTCTGTTCCGGCCGGTAAAAAGCCTTATGTAATCATGGTCGTAGGAGTTAACGGAGTAGGCAAGACCACCACCATCGGCAAGATGGCATACCAATACAAAAAGGCCGGCTACAAGGTGATGATCGGTGCCGCCGATACATTCCGCGCCGCCGCCGTCGAACAGATCGATGAATGGGGTCGCCGTGCCGATGTGCCGGTCATAAAGCAACAGCTCGGCAGCGATGCTGCCGCTGTGGCGTATGACACCCTGTCATCAGCCGTCGCTAACGATGTGGATGTGGTTATCATAGATACGGCCGGCCGTCTCCATAACAAAAAAGGACTTATGGACGAATTGTCCAAAATCAAACGGGTGATGCAGCGTGTAGTGCCCGACGCGCCGAATGAGGTCCTTTTGGTGCTTGACGGCTCCACGGGGCAGAATGCTTTCGAGCAGGCCCGCCAGTTCTCTGCTGCGACTCAGGTCACGGATCTGGCAGTCACCAAACTCGATGGCACGGCCAAAGGCGGTGTTGTGATAGGTATAAGCGACCAGTTTAAGATTCCGGTTAAATATATCGGTCTCGGTGAAGGTATTGAAGATCTTCAGGTATTCAACAAACGCGAGTTTGTTGAAAGTCTGTTCGGCAAACGCTAATCTTCTCGATTAAGATGAAGCCCAAAGTCAATATTATCACTCTGGGATGCTCCAAGAATCTTGTCGATTCCGAGAGAGTCATGCGCATGCTTGCCGATGCCGGATTTTCGGCCGTGCACGAAGCCGATGATTTCTCCGGAGGTCCGGTCGTAATCAATACATGCGGCTTTATCAGCGATGCCAAGGAGGAATCAGTGAACACCATTCTTGATGCGTGCCGACTCAAGGAGGACGGAATCATTGACCGTGTTTATGTGATGGGGTGCCTTGCGCAGCGTTATGCCGATGAACTGCCTCCTGAAATTCCGGAGGTGGACGCATGGTTCGGAAAGTTTGATTGGAAAAATGTCGTAGAACGTCTTAAAGCGGATTATCCGGTTACGCCATTGCGGACCCGTCATCCGTCCTGGGACCGCAAGATAACCACTCCCTCGCATCACGCATATCTCAAGATAGCGGAAGGATGTAACCGCTTCTGTGCTTTCTGTGCCATACCCATCATTACCGGACGTTATCATTCCCGTCCCGTTGATGAAATTCTTGCGGAAGTGCGCTCGCTCGTCAAGCGCGGTGTGCGCGAGTTCAATGTCATAGCACAGGATCTGTCAAGTTACGGGCGAGATCTTCCCGGCACGCCTTCCGGCGCGTCCCATTTCGTTGATCTGCTTGAACGTATGTCCGATACAGAGGGTGTGGAATGGATTCGTCTCCATTACGCATATCCGTCTGATTTTCCCTATGAGATTCTTCCGGTCATGGCATCGCGTAAGAATATCTGCAAATATCTCGACATAGCTTTCCAGCATATCGATGACCGGGTGCTTGGCAATATGCAACGGCATATTGACGCAGAAAAGACCCGTGAATTGCTGGCGCGATTAAGGGCCGAGGTTCCCGGTATTCATATCCGTACGACGCTTATGACAGGATTTCCGGGCGAGACGGAGGAGGCTTTTGACAATCTGATGGATTTCGTGCGTGAGCAGCGTTTCGACCGTATGGGTGCTTTCGCTTATTGCGAGGAAGAAGATACGGCAGCCGCCCGAAACCTCACTGATGACATTCCTCCGGAAGTCAAGCAGGAGAGGCTTGACCGTCTCATGGCTCTTCAGGAAGAGATCGCTCTCGAACTTAACCGCGCAAAGATCGGCAAGGTGATGCGTGTGGTGATTGACTCTGAGAATGATTTGAATTATGTTGCCCGAACAGAATTCGATTCGCCTGAAGTCGATCCTGAAGTAATAGTGACGAAAGATGTTCCGTTGCAAATCGGCGAGTTCTATGATGTGGTAATTACCGACGCGGCTCCATTCGAATTGTTTGGAAGTATAGTAAATCCGGCTGCAAATTGAATCTGATTAAGGATAAGACACGTAACGAGGTCATAAGGTTGCTCGGCGAAGGTGCCGACTTTATGCTTTACCGACTTCCGGGACGCACGCCTAAACTTGTGACGGCGCGCAAACCGAAGGTCGACGTGCGTATTATTCCTTGGAATACCCATCTTTCCGATGCCATAGTTCCCGATGATACAGCAGAGGCGACTTTCGAACTGCCATCCGAAACGCCGGAGCAGTATTATCTCGAAAGTCTTGAAAAAATTATATCCCGATTAAAGCAGCGCGGGAGAGCCAAGACTGTCATATCGCGTGTTATAGCCGGATGCAATCCGGAATGTGACTGGGTGGATATCGCCGACTGCCTGTGGCAGAAATATCCCGACACATTCGGATATCTTTTTTATACCTCCGGAACCGGAGGATGGGTAGGGGCTACCCCTGAGAAATTGCTGTTCACGTTCAGTCCCGACACGTTCACCACTTGCGCGCTCGCCGGAACATTGCCGACAGATGTTGAATGGAACCGTAAGAATTATGATGAGCAGCAGATGGTTGCTGACTTCATCAAGGATACTTTGACGCGACTTGGACTGCGGTTTGAGGAAAATGGGCCGCGGACGCTGCGTTACGGAGCGATAAAGCACCTGATGACTAATTTCAGAGGTGTGATGGATAACCCTGAAATGCAGATTCCTGTGTTGCTCGACTCGCTTGCTCCTACGCCGGCGCTTGCGGGTTTGCCGCGCGAGGATGCTTTGGCTGACATAGCTGATACGGAACTGCACCGCCGCGGGTGTTACGGGGGATATATATATGTAGGGGATGATACTCGCGTCTACACCTTTGTGACAATACGTTGCGCTCAGTTCGACCCGCGTGACGGCAGGTGGGCGGTATATGCCGGTGGAGGAATAACCCCGGCAAGTGTTCCGGCCGATGAATGGGCTGAAACGTGTGCCAAATCAGACACATTGGTGCGACTTATAAGAAAGGAGGTGCCGGAATGAACAATTCTCGCCGCCCTCTCATCATTTCGTTGGGAGCCGTAGTAATCCTGATTGTGCTTTCGAGTTGTCCATGGGCTGAATGGAGCGGCGGACGTCTTAAGGATTTTCATCTTTTCGCCGACCTTATGCCGCAAAAGGTGAATGTCGAGGCAGCCCGACGTTCAGCTGCCGAAAATGTGGATCCGGAACTGCTGGCTTATGTTGACCGTCGAGACTCGGTTATCGTTCATGCTGACAGTGTGGCGGAGGTCGTACCGGACACTCTACCCGTTCCGGTGATAGAGCGTTGTACAGAGGCTCCACGTCGCGGAGATGTCGTGCTGATCGAGGATTACTCGCCGGAAGGTGACGGTCTTTCCCGTCTTAAATCGACACTTTCCGAGGCTTCGGGAAGAACAGTGCGTATCGCCATGGTCGGAGATTCGTATATCGAAGGCGATATTCTTGCGCAGGATATCCGTGCCGGGCTTCAACGTAAGTATGGCGGTCGCGGAGTAGGGTATGTACCCGCTTTTACAAATTTTCCGGGTTTCCGCGGGAGTGTCGTTCAAAGCGGGGCTCATTGGGAAGAGCGTGAGATACGAAAAATGAATGACGATCCATTGCGTACAATCCTCGGTACATATTTTATAGGCGGAGACGGTGCCTTTTCACGATATAAAGGGAGTGCCAGTCCCGATTTTGTTGATTACTGGACACGGTCGACCATCGTGTTTTCAGCTCCACGCGAGGGTACTCTCACCTTTCATATCGCTGCTGAAGATTCGGATCGGGTCTTTAAAATCGAGCCGTCGTCAGGTCTGCAGGCCATCTCTGTGCCGGCGGTGGCCAAAGATCTGAAAATAACGGCCGAACTTCCGGGCATAAAGGTTGCCGGAGTGTGGCTCGACAGTTCGCGGGGAATTGTTTTTGATGATATATCGCTTCGAGGTAACAGCGGTATAAGCCACCGGCAACTCGATGCCTCCACTACCGCACAGATGCGTCAGTGGATCGATTATGATCTTATAATACTTGAATTCGGAATGAACGCGCTTTCCGCTGCTCAAAAAGATTATACAGCCTACGGAAAGGGAATGGAAGCGGTTGTAATGAATCTCAAGTCGCTATATCCCAATGCACAGATTCTTGTGATGGGGGTAGGTGACCGTGGTACGAAAATCGGTACAGGTCTCGGCTCTATGCCCACAGTGGCGGCTCTCGTCGACGCACAGCGCGCGATGGCCCACCGTACGGGGTCGTTGTTTTACGATACTCGTGCCGCAATGGGTGGCGACGGTGCCGCCGTGGATTGGAACCGCCGCCGTCTTCTCAATTCCGATTACGTGCACCTCAATCATAAAGGCGGCGCGGAACTTGCTGAAATTTTTCTTGAATCACTCAATCAAAGTCTACAATGAGAACCAAAATACTACTATATCTGGCACTGGCCGCCGCACCGGTGATGTGCGGTCAGGAACAGGCTGAATTGCGCGAAAATCCCCGGATGGAGTCTGCGAAACGTGAGAATTTTGTCGCTCCGGCTGTCGAATATCCGTCGTATGTGAAGACATCCGCGAATCACATCGATCTTCACGGGCACGACTGGTCCGGACTGGCTGCGAGACTCCGTGGCGCCGACTCAGTGCGAGTCAATATCGTTCATATAGGAGATTCGCATCTGCAGGCAGACATGGGCACCGCCGTAACGCGAACTCTTCTTGGTCAGCACTACGGATCCGCAGGTCGCGGGCTTATCGTTCCGTTCAAACTCGCGGGAACTAATGAGCCTGTCGATTATGTCATCACTTCGGAAACCCCTATGGCGCAGGGTCGTCTTCTGAAACAGCCCTGGGGGACCAGGATGGGTTTTACCGGCATAGGAATCTGCCCCGATGCCGATGAGGTTACTTTTGAAATAAGCGCACGTGAACCGTTTGATTCCATTGCAATATATTATACCGGTGACGATCCCGAAGTGCTCGCGCCGGCACCAGGCTGCAAAGGATGCGATGGAATTATCTCATTCGCTTTACCTACGGATACGGCCGCTGTAGTGACCTTGGCACTCGCCGCGACAGAACGCCCCACTTTTCACGGAATAAATCTTGTAAATGGCGAAGCAGGAGTTGCATATCATGTAATCGGTAATAATGGAGCGACTTATGGCACATATAACATGATTCCCGGATTTGCCGATGACATCGCGCGTTTCGAACCGGCATTGCTTATCGTCTCCCTCGGTACGAATGAGGCATATAATAATGTGACTGATGAAGAATTCAAACAGGAGATGCGCACGTTGCTTACCGATCTGCGACGTTCATGTCCCGATTCTGAAATATTGCTTACAACACCATCCGAGTGTCAGCGTAAGATAGTGCGCCGACGTCGCCGTCGCAAGATCACCACTTACGCCGTCAACCGGGATGTGAAACGTATGCGTGATCTAATCCTTGAAGTAGCCGCCGAGGAACAACTTCCGGTCTATGACTTTTATCAGGTAGCCGGAGGCCAAGGTACGTCCGACAAATGGCTCGCGGATCAATATCTCAACCGCGACCGCATTCACATGACCCGTGCCGGATACACCTTACAGGGACATCTTTTTACTGAGGCGCTTGAAGCAGCCTTTGATTCCTATAAAAACTGAACCGATAACCTATGGACTCTCTCTCTCTTTCATCAATTTCCGATTTTCTGAGCCGGTTTGATTTTTCACGGCTACCGGATCTTCTGCGATACGATCCGCAGAGCCCGATGCTGTTCAATACAGGATTGTTCCTGCTGCTTTTCGCAGCGTTCATGATCGTTCATGAATTGCTGCGTAACCGCCCTACAGCCAGGATGATAGCGATAATAGCCTTCTCACTGTACTTTTACTATAAGGCCAGCGGATGGTGTTGCGCGTTGCTTTGCGGAATCTGTATATCCGATTATCTGTTAGGGCTCTGGATGTCCCGAACAGTCTCAGATGTGCTGCGACGGCTGATTGTTGCTCTTAATATCGTGGTGAATATCGGAATGCTCGTGTATTTCAAATATTTCAATCTGTTGGGACGTACATGGGCCGAACTCCGTCACGGACAGTTTGACGCCTGGGATATAATTCTTCCTGCGGGAATATCATTCATAACTTTCCGTTCCATCAGTTATATAGTCGATCTATATCGCCGTGACCTCGAAGCAGAGAAAAATTTTCTGAACTATGCCTTCAGCCTCACCTTCTTCCCGCCCCTCCTGGCGGGGCCGGTGGTACGGGCGCGCGATATTCTACCACAGGTAAAGGAGCGCCCCGTGGCCACATCTGAAATGGTAGGTCAGGGATTTTTCCTGATTATGAGCGGTCTTATCAAGAAGGTCATAATAGCTGACTATATTTCGGGTAATTTCGTTGACCGCGTGTTCGACAACCCTTCGCTTTATACCGGCTTCGAGAATCTGATGGGTGCGGTGGGATTCACCGTACAGTTATATTGCGACTTTTCAGGATATTCCGATATGGCAATAGGCATAGCGTTGCTGATGGGATACAGGTTCAAAGAAAACTTCCGTGCACCATTCAAGGCACAGAATCCTTCAGAGTTCTGGCACAGATGGCATATCTCGCTTTCAACATGGTTGCGCGACTATCTGTATATTCCGCTTGGAGGCTCCCGAAAAGGTAAGTTCCGCACATATCTGAACAATTTCATCACAATGGTTCTCGGAGGCCTATGGCATGGTGCGGGCTGGATGTATCTGCTCTGGGGCGGCTATCACGGTGTTCTGCTTGCTTTTCATAAGTTTTTCAAGGGAAAATATGAATTGTCAGAGCGACTTCGTCGCTCTCCATTGCTCAGAGCTGTGAACGTGACGGTTACTTTCGCTCTTATTGTAATCGGTTTCGCTATCTTCCGTGCAGACTCTCTTGCTACGCTCGAGGCTATGGGGCGTCAGATACTGTTTGCTTTCCATCCCGATATCGCGGTTCAATTCGTGTCGAGTTACATGCTGATTGTCGCTGCAATTATTGTAGCGATGGCCGGACATCTTGCTCCGCGTGCATGGACTACGGGAATGTGCACCTTCTATCAGGAGCGCTCGGTAGCCGTTCAGACCATAATTCTGGCAATAGTCCTGTTCGCCGTAATTCAGGTCAGCTCTTCGGATCTGGTACCGTTCATCTATCTGCAATATTAATTTTATGATATAAGACATGAGCCTCGTTATTCGTCGAATAACGAGGCTCATGTCTTATAAGGTCTTTATCAGCGTTGTCCTACGGAGTAGTTCGGAGCTTCGCTGGTAATTGCGACATCGTGTGGATGGCTTTCTGCCACACCGGCATTTGTTATGCGGGTAAAGCGGGCTTTATGGAGATCGTTGATGGTGGGAGCGCCGCAGTAACCCATACCCGCGCGCAGACCGCCGAGCATCTGATAGACCACCTCGTAGAGTGAGCCCTTGAATGGTACACGTGCCGCGATTCCTTCGGGTACAAGTTTTTTTGCGTCGTTTTCGTTGCCTTGGAAGTAACGGTCTTTGGAGCCTTTTTCCATAGCTTCCAACGAACCCATGCCACGATATGTTTTGTATTTACGACCATTGAAGATGATGGTATCGCCCGGTGATTCTTCCACACCGGCCAGCATGCCGCCGAGCATCACGGAATGTGCACCTGCTGCCAGAGCCTTGACAATATCGCCGGAATAGCGGATTCCGCCATCGGCAATCAGAGGTACATCATAGCTTTCGAGTGCCTTGGCCACATCGTAGACCGCTGAAAGCTGGGGGACACCGACGCCTGCGATAATACGGGTTGTGCAGATTGAACCCGGACCGATACCCACCTTGACGCCGTCAGCACCGTTATCTGCAAGGAACCGGGCGGCATCTCCTGTAGCTATATTACCCACTACAACGTCGATATTGGGGAAGTTGCGTTTCACGTCTTTCAACACGCCGACCACACCTGCCGAATGTCCGTGCGCGGTGTCGATCACCAGAGCATCAACTCCGGCTTTAACGAGAGCTTCTGCGCGGACCATTGAATCAGGGGTTACACCGATGCCGGCGGCTACACGCAGGCGGCCGAGAGAATCCTTGCATGCGAACGGTTTGTCTTTCGCCTTGGTTATGTCTTTATATGTGACGAGGCCGACGAGTCCACCGTTATTGTCCACAACTGGGAGCTTTTCGATTTTATGCCGTTGGAGTATGTCGGCGGCTTCTTCAAGGGTGGTTGCCTGGGGAGTGGTGATGAGCTGGTCGGCCGGGGTCATGACTTCATCTATGGCTCGGGTAAGATCTCGCTCGAAGCGAAGGTCGCGGTTGGTTACTATACCGACAAGCTGGCCGGCCTCATCCACCACGGGTATGCCGCCGATGTGATATTCCTCCATCATAGCGAGAGCTTCGGAAACCGAAGATCCCCGGCGGATGGTGACCGGATCGTAAATCATGCCGTTCTCGGCACGTTTTACAGTGTGGACCTGCCGGGCCTGGTCAGCGATAGACATGTTCTTGTGAATCACACCCAGACCTCCCTCGCGGGCTATGGCTATAGCCAATTGAGCCTCGGTCACGGTATCCATAGCGGCCGAAACCAGAGGCACATTCAAAGCGATATTACGTGAGAAACGGGTGGTGAGGTCAACCATTCTGGGAAGCACCTCTGAATAAGCGGGAATCAACAGGACGTCATCAAAAGTAAGACCGTCCATCGCAACTCTATCAGCAATAAAAGACGACATAAAAGTTATGATTGGTTTTTATTGCATGCAAAGTTACGAATTTCCCCGCAACCCGCCAAGACTTTTCCGAAAATTCCCGCAAACTCTTTTTCGAGTCGGGTATCAACAATCGAAATAGTCCACACGTTATATTATATATAATGTATAACGTGGAATTATATGGACAATAAAGAAATCGTAAAAGAGTTTGAAGAAAAGATCCGGAAGAATCTTGAAGAGTTCCTCCAGCGCAAAGAAGCTTTGGACAGTCATGTGCCCGAATGTCCTGATGTCGAGGAGAAATGGCCCGTGATAGCACGTGCATATCTGCCTGATGGTGCTCGGGAATTCAAGGATTATCCTGTTGTATCGCTCGGCTGGATGATGCTCATGGGTATGGCCATGGCTTTCTATTGGGATACAGACTGGGCAAAATATGCGTCGCGCGACAATCTTTATGAAGAATTACGCGATAAGGACGGCTATGACAACTTTGACGATACGGTCGTGAAGTCCTTACTCGGGTATGAAGGCGAAGCTGCTGAAAAGGTAACGGAGCTTGTATCGGAATGTGCCGCAAGGGTGCTTGATATGCTGCATCGTGAACATGTAGAGCCCGGAACAGAGACAGCGTTCGGATGCTATGTGGCGGCGATCCATCAGTTGTATCTCGCCGGAATGGCTATGGAACTGAATGCCCTGGGTTATCACATGACTCCTCTGACCGCGCAGGATATAAAAGGTAATTGACGAATTATTGTCAGATAAAGTAAATCGGCGGCACCGTTACATTTCGTACAGTGCCGCCGATTTAAGTCAGATCACGTAGTTATTAGCCACATTTGGATGTACCGCATGAGGTACATATCAGGCATCCTTCCTGATAGACAAGCGTTTCGTGCCCGCAGTTCGGACATTTCTGACCGGAAGCGCTGGTTCCGTTGGGAAGATATTTTTTGAGTGCGCGTTCAACTCCGTTTTTCCACGAGTTAATTGACTGGGAGTTGAGTTCGAGCCCACTGACAAGTTTCAGAACCTGATCGATAGGCATGCCGTAGCGCAAAACACCGGATATGAGTTTGGCATAGTTCCAGAATTCGGGATTGAATTTGTCTGAAAGACCCTCGATGGTGGTTTTATAGCCGCGTTTGTTGATGAACTGGAAGTCGTAGCGTTTGTTTCCTTCGGCATCCACGGCCTTGATTATCTTGCCGTGAGAAACGGATTTCGGACAGAAGATGCCTTCGTCATCGTCGGCGAGGCCGGTGAAAATTTCGTATGGTTTACCGTCCATAAGTCCCACGAAGGCAATCCATTTTTCCTTGTTGTTCTGGAAGCGAACCACATCAGCTTCAAGTTCAATAGGACGTTTGGCAACATGATGAGCCGGGAAGCCGTGGCTTTCGTGTGCTGCTTCGGCCGGTTCTTTCTTTGTTTTCTGTTCTAACGCCACCAATACGCCTGAACGAGACCCATCGCGATAGACAGTACATCCTTTGCACCCTGATTTCCAGGCTTCCATGTACAGGCGGTTCACTACTTCTTCGGACACGTCAGAGGGCAGATTTATGGTGACCGAAATGGAATGATCGACCCATTTCTGAATCCGTCCCTGCATATGGACTTTTTCAAGCCAGTCGATATCATTGGCCGTCGCGCCTGCATAAGGCGAACGAGCCACCAGACTGTCGATCTCTTCTTGTGTGTATGACTTTGAAGGATCGATTCCGGCTGATTCCATCCAGTCGAGGAATTTGGGGTGATAAACGATATATTCTTCGAAAGCATCGCCGGTTTCGTCCACATAGTCGACACGTACATCCGGATCGCCGGGATTCACCTTGCGGCGGCGTTTGTACACGGGCATGAACACCGGTTCGATACCGGATGTGGTGCGGGTCATCAGCGATGTGGTGCCGGTGGGAGCGATGGTTAGACAGGCGATGTTGCGGCGTCCGAACTGCTTCATGCGTTCGTACATCTCCGGATCAGCTGCGGCGAGACGTTGCATGAAGGGATTATTGCGTTCGCGTTCAATGTCGAACACTTCGAACGCTCCGCGTGTACGTGCGAGGTCGACTGAAGAGCCATATGCTGCAAGAGCAAGATTCTTATGCACGAGTTCGGAGAAGTCAGTAGCTTCCGGAGTGCCGTATTTGAGGCCGAGAGCCGCAAGCATATCGCCTTCGGCTGTAGTTCCTACACCTGTGCGGCGGCCCTGTCCGGTCTTGTTTTTTATTTTAAGCCATAGGTTGCGTTCGGTAGACTTAACTTCTTCGGTCTCGGGATCGGAATCGATTTTTTCAAGAATAGCGTCGATTTTCTCCATTTCGAGATCGATAATGTCATCCATTATGCGCTGTGCTTTGGCGACATGTGAGCGGAAAAGATCGAAATCGAAACGGGCCTGCGGAGTGAACGGGTCAACGACATAGCTATAGAGGTTGATGGCAAGCAGACGGCATGAGTCGTAAGGGCACAGGGGAATTTCGCCACACGGATTGGTCGAGATGGTGCGGAAGCCGAGATCGGCGTAACAGTCAGGTAATGATTCACGTGTTATAGTGTCCCAGAAAAGTACGCCGGGTTCGGCGGATTTCCATGCGTTATGAATGATTTTAGCCCATAATGCCTTGGCATCCACATCTTTGGTGACAAGCGGACTATCGGAATCGACGGGATATTTCTGAGTGTATGACTCTCCCGTTTCGGCCGCCTGCATGAACCCGTCGGTTATGCGCACCGAGACATTGGCGCCGGTGACCTTGCCTTCCGTCATTTTCGCATCAATGAAAGCCTCACTGTCGGGATGGGCGATGGATACGGTCATCATGAGCGCACCGCGGCGTCCGTCCTGAGCCACCTCGCGTGTGGAGTTGGAGTATCGCTCCATGAAGGGAACGAGGCCGGTGGAGGTCAGAGCCGAATTTTTAACAGGGGTTCCTTTCGGACGTATATGCGAGAGGTCATGGCCGACACCGCCACGACGTTTCATAAGTTGGACCTGTTCTTCATCAATTCGGATCACACCGCCGTAGCTGTCGGGATTACCGTCGAGTCCGATAACAAAACAGTTTGACAACGAACCTACCTGGAAATTATTTCCAATGCCGGTCATGGGGCTGCCCTGGGGGACAATGTAGCGGAAGTCCTTGAGGAGGGCGAAAACCTCGTCGTGAGACATCGGCTCGGGATATTTGTTCTCAATTCTGGTGATTTCGGAAGCCAGGCGATGGTGCATATCGTCCGGCGTGAGTTCATACAGATTTCCGAAAGAATCTTTCAGGGCGTATTTGTTGGCCCAAACGCGGGCGGCCAACTCGTCGCCGTTGAAATATTTTTTCGAAGCTTCGAAAGCTTCTTCAAAAGTATAAGTCTTGTTTTCCACGGTAAGGGAGCGATTGGTTTATTCGCTGCAAAGTTACACCATGCAGTCCGTAAATAAAAATTTTAAGGAAAAGAACCGTCCGAAATGTTGAAAACTTTTTTCAGAGCCGTCCGCGGATATATCCGATTACATCTGATTGTATTTTTGAACCGGCTGCTTTGTTGACAAAAAAGTAAATAATCAGAGCCGTTGGAATTTGTATTAACAAGCAAATCAACGGATTGTGAATAGTTTCGGACAAGTACCATAAACCGAGACAGATTATGGCTGACTCAAAAAAGTATGGAGCGATGTCTGACAGGAAGCTTCCAAATGTCGTTTTGGTAAGCCGTGAAGTATAAATTAAAGTGAACAGCCAGCTTATTACGGCTGCCAAAAGCTGACCCCAGAGCAGCAGTTCAAGTCCCAATACGGGGTGCTCAGGATTTTCGAGGCGTATGAACGGCAGACATGCGGCCAGGGCTATGAGAGCGACAGAATCACGCAGGACTTCCATCCACATGATCGTGCGCGCATGGCCTTGCGATAACAGAAAATTATTGTATAGTCCGGTTAGCACCGTGAACACTCCCCTGAGGAGCAGAATCTGGAAAAGTATGATGGACGGATCCCATTTCTGTTGGAAAAGAAGATGGAAGATCGGGGTGGCCATGGCCATCAGGCCGAACATTGCCGGAAAGAGAAGATAAGCTGTGAAACGATTCATCTTGGAGCATGCCCGACGGAAACGGTCATAGTCATCCTGAACGGCCGACAGAGTAGGGAGGAACGATGAGGTGAGCGTCTGAGAAAGAGACATGATTCCCATTTTACTCCATTTGTCGCTCTGGGTATAGTAACCTAATTGCGATAGACCGGCCCGGTTGCCGATGACGAAAGAATATATATTAAGGAATAATGTGTTGAGAAAGGAAGTCAGCATCATGCGGCTCCCTATGCCTAAAAAACCTCGCAGGGCATGCCATGAAAACCGTGCAGATGGAAGCCACTTCTGAGTGGTCCATAATACGATTGATTTTACCGATCCGAGCGTAATGGTCTGCCATACGATCGCCCATGCCCCGAAACCGTTTACGGCCAATGCGATGCCTGCCACGGCGCCCGCGACGAGTCCGAGTGAATTGCTCACGGCGACCATTTTCACATCCATGCGTTTCATCAGTCGGTTTGTCTGCACAATGGCGGAGGCATTGATGATGAACGATATGAACATCACTCTCGAGAGAGGGATAAGCCGGCGGTCGCCCTGAAAACAATCGGCTATGAGAGGTGCGCAAAACCATAGTAAAATGTATAAAGCGACCGCAACAGCCATGTTGAACCATAATACCGTTGAGTAGTCAGTCTGAGTCGGATTCTTACGTTGAATCAACGCGTAGGAAAAGCCGCTGTCAACCAAAAGCGAGGCAAACGCCTGAAAGACAAGAACGGCTCCCACCAGACCGAAATCCTCGGTGCTGAGAAGCCGAGCGAGCACGATGCCTGTGACCGCATACAGCACCTGAGATGCCAGACGGTCGATCACGTTCCACTTCAGGGTGCGTGCGGTGCGGCTTTTGAGCCGGTCGTCCTCGGGGGATGTCACTTAACGGGATTATTGGATACGGGAAAGACTTTAATACCGAGTCCGCGGTTAACAATTTTTTCAGGTTCACCCGCATAAAAGACTTTTCCGGAACCTGCGCCGTAGACAGTAAGGGATTCAAGCGCCGTGCAGTCGATATCACCGGTGCCGAAAAGTATAGTCTTGACTTTGCGGGCCTGCAGTCTGCCGGCTTCTACGGGGCCTGTGCCTATGCTTGAAAGTTTGGCTTGACGGGCCTGTCCGCCGAGGATCACGACCCGGCCACGACCGGTGGCCACATTCGCTTCAAGTGAGTTTGCTTCAACATTATTAACCAACAAAAGACCGTTCCCGACTACGCGTGCCCGGAAATTCTGTACCGGTACGTTAGACAGAATCCGCATCGTGGAATCGGACGCGTTCTCAGCTTTTGTAAGCGAGGAAGAATATACACGCACGGTAGGCACCCCGATGGAATCGGTGCCGTCTGTGTCAAGCTGAATGCGCAGATTGCCCTTGTTATTCGAGAACATAAGTTTCGATGCCATTTCAGGTGTGCAGGAGAAATAGGCGTATCCGGCTGAATCAGGTGAACATATATAATCCACGTTGATGTTGTTGGTAACCTGCAACTCGGTAAAATCAAGAATCTCAAGCTTATAATCGTTGGTTTCGGCTTTGAGAGTGAACAATCCGATGCAGAGTGCAACTAATGTGATGAAGTAATTACGCATAAAAGAGATAATTCAATGGAGAGACAATTTAATCATTTAACAATCGCAGGAAGGATTTCGTTCTCCACCTTGTCTAAAATATTATTGAGTTCATCAAGATTATCTGCTTGAAGCATTGCGATACGTGTCTGTCGGAAATCAGGAATCCCCTTGAAAAGCGGCGATGCCGCCAGATGCCGCCTGATGTGGAGTATGCCACGGTATTCGTCAATGCGGCTCACGCTTTCTCTGATCTGCCGGCGCAGCAGATTGAATTTTTCGGCGACAGACAGTTCCTGCGACGGCAATCCTTTGAGGGCACGCGAAATATCATGAAACACCCACGGACAACCGATCGATGCCCTACCGACCATCACTCCGTCCACACCATAGCGGGTGAAAGCCTCAAGGGCAGCTTCAGGTGTGGTGATATCTCCGTTTCCGATTACGGGAATGTTCAGACGCGGATTTTCCTTAACACGTGCTATCATTTCCCAATCTGCTGCTCCGCTATAGAGCTGTGAGCGTGTGCGTCCGTGAACGGTCAGAGCCTGTATGCCACAGTCCTGAAGCTGTTCAGCGAGTTCAACTATGATTTTTGAATCATGGTCCCATCCCAGACGGGTCTTGACAGTGACAGGGAGGTTAACGGCCTTAACAACAGCGGAAGTGATTTCAAGCATGAGAGGAATATTGCGCAGCATGCCGGCACCGGCTCCTTTTCCGGCCACTTTTTTTACGGGACAACCGAAATTTATATCAAGAACGTCAGGACCGGCTTCTTCCACAATCTTGGCGGCCTCGACCATTGGAGCCACTTCTTTCCCGTAGATCTGAATGGCAGTGGGACGTTCGGCATCGGATATGGTGAGTTTGCGTGTCGTGGCCTGTATATTGCGTATAAGAGCATCAGCACTGACAAATTCAGTATAAGTCATATCCGCGCCCAATTCTTTACAGATCAGTCGGAAAGACTCGTCAGTCACGTCCTCCATGGGCGCGAGCATCACGGGACGTTCACCTAAATCTATGTTTCCTATCTTCATTGTGACCTATCGAGAATTGATTTTTGCAAAGGTACGAAAAAATATTGAGATTCCACTTTACCGCTTTTCCAATTTATTGGAACAAAAAGGAAAAGCGGAGGCGATAGGGCCTCCGCTTTAATATTAATATAATTATAAAATTATTTTATAACCTTTTTAGCTGCAACGACAGAACCGTCAGAGAACTTGGCACGTTCGATAAATATGCCGTTAGAAGGTTCTTTTACTTCGATACCGTTGAGGTTATAATATGTCTTGTTAAGTAATTCACTCTCAGTCAGAGCTGATGAAACGCCCTTACTTTCTGCGAAAATTACATACGATTCGTAAGTGTCGTCTAAGCTATACATGTAAGCGTAAACACCGCCGGAAAGCACTGACCAGTCATCGCTTACAACACAATGACCTACAAAAAACATTTCCTTCAGTACAATTTCAAATTCGTCAAGTTCTTCATTATACACTTCCTCATCGACCTCTTTGGTCATGTTTTCTTTAAGCCAAGCAGCTCCGGTGGGATTTAAAGTTGCATAGTAGTCCTCGAGAGGGATGTATTCATCAGTTTCAGGGAGCAGGACGAAAGACATGGGAGCCTCTCCGTTCTGAGACACACCGATGATTGTGCCATCAGAGAGAATCTGACGCACAAGCGGGAATAGACCATTTTCAAGATTCTTGACTTCGGTGAGTGTATAATCATCAAGATTCAAAAGATAAGTAGGATTAAGTTCAAGGAATGGGATCCACGACATAGGATCAGGATTATCTATTACGATAGACCGATTGAGAGCCATAGTCGTACCGTCGGCACTCATTGTAAATCCGTTCTGAAGGAAGAAATATGACTGATCAATGATTTCTTGAAGTTTTTCATAATAGGTCGCGAATTTTTCATTATATTCTAATGATTTGGCGTTGTAATCGTCGACCGCTTCATTAAATGCGTTGATTTCATCTTCACTCATGTAACTGCCCGGTTCGGGATATTCGCCCTCATAGCCGCTATTAACCCATTCGTCATATGCAGCCTGATAGGCTGCAGCTTCTTCGGGAGTCATGAATGCTGATATTTCCGGATATGGAACGTCTAATTCTTCCGGTTCTTCCGGTATGGGCAGATGATTGGGATTGATGAGGTCCGCTGTAGGAAGGGTATAGGTCCAATCTCCTTTATCATCGCATTTATATACAATCGGGTAGAGCTCCATGCCTCTGAAGTCTACAACCTGACCGACAATGGTGCGTCCGTCCGCACTTACATAATCGGCCGACGCACGCTGGATGTCGCGATTTGTCCAGTCTTTGGCAGGATAGGGAAGGTAATGAACGTCGCTTAACGAACCGTCAGCGTTGATGTCGAAATAAACGGGGACATATGTTGTCTCGTTAGGTTCTGTGGACGGATTGATTGCGATGCCGGAAACGCGGGTACCTTCCGCATTGATACCGTTGAAGGATAAGGCATCAAATTTTTCAAGAAGGTAGTTCAGATCCTTGATTTCGCCGTTGACGACCATTATCGGAGTGATGCTTTCGGTGCCACCGACAACTATGGTGCCGTCAGCAGTAATGCAGTTACCGTTTCCGAGCAGGAAAGATGTCTCGAAGTCAACTACTTCGTTGGTCGCGGTGTTGTAGAGAGTGATAGCATCGAACACCTGGCTTAAGATTACGGAACCGTCGGCCGAGATCTTTGTGGAATAGAATTCCGGAATCATTTCCGGAGACTTAACTTCGGCAACTGTCGAAAGGGCAGTTCCGAGGCTAATGCAGAGCAGGAAGAAATTCTTCATAAGCTGTGATTTAAATGATTAATATTACACTAACATATAGAGTGCTTCATGAGGGAAGCAAATCAAAGCATTAGTGGATGGAAATAGTGGAGTTGGAAATGAATACGCTCCACTGTGCGTGGGGTTCATACACAGTGGAGCGTGAATGAGGATTTGGATGGAAAAAGCTCTATTATTCAGCTTTTCCTGCTGAGCCAAGCACATTCACGATTTTGTGCTTGTAGAGTTTTTCCATGTTATCGCGGGCGGGGCCGAGATATTTGCGGGGGTCGAATTCGGCAGGCTTTTCAGCGAATACGCGACGGATGGCGGCTGTCATTGCGAGACGGCTGTCAGAGTCGATGTTGATTTTGCATACTGCGCTCTTGGCAGCTTTGCGGAGTTCTTCTTCGGGAATACCGATGGCATCGGGAAGTTTGCCGCCGAACATGTTGATGGTGTCGACTTCTTCCTGGGGAACAGATGACGAACCGTGAAGCACGATGGGGAAACCGGGAAGTTTTTCCATAACTGCGTCAAGCACGTTGAAGGCCAGGGGCGGGGGAACGAGTTTGCCCTCGGCGTTGCGTGTGCACTGTTCGGGAGTGAATTTGTATGCGCCGTGCGATGTACCGATAGAGATGGCCAGAGAATCGCATCCGGTGCGGGTTGCGAAGTCGATAACTTCTTCGGGGTCGGTGTAGGTGTGATGGTCGCTTGATACCTCATCTTCCACACCTGCAAGCACGCCGAGCTCGCCTTCTACAGTAACATCGTACTGGTGAGCGTAATCAACTACTTTCTTGGTCAGAGCGACATTTTCCTCATAGGGGAGGTGAGAACCGTCGATCATTACGGACGAGAAACCGTTGTCGATGCAGCTCTTGCAGAGTTCGAAGCTGTCACCGTGGTCGAGGTGAAGAACGATTTCGGGTTTTTCCCAACCGAGTTCTTTTGCGTATTCCACAGCACCCTGTGCCATGTAGCGCAGAAGTGTGGCGTTGGCATAGTTGCGGGCGCCTTTGGAAACCTGGAGAATCACGGGTGATTTTTCTTCAGCAGCGGCTTTGATGATGGCCTGAAGCTGCTCCATGTTATTGAAGTTGAAAGCGGGGATGGCATAGCCGCCCTTGATGGCCTTTTCGAACATCTTGCGGGTGTTCACGAGACCGAGTTCTTTGTAACTTACCATTAGAATAATGTATTTAAAGGGTTTAATTTGCTAAATAGTTCAAGTTCAGTGGGTGAGTAAAGCCTGAAGCGCTTCATTACGCAGCGCGGTGTCTGAGTCGAACACTCCGTTGTATTCAATCGTGGTGGTGGTCGAATCCTGTTTCTCAACCCCGCGCATTTTCATGCAAAGATGATTTGCCCGGGCTACGACGAGCACGCCACGTGCTTCCGTGGCTTCCGCTACGGCGCGCGCGACTTCAGCTGTGAGGCGCTCCTGTACCTGAAGTTTGCGTGCGCAGATGTCGACTACGCGGGCTAATTTGCTTAAGCCTACAATGCGGCCTTGAGGAAGGTAGGATACCGATATAGTGCCGAAAAAAGGCAAGATATGATGTTCGCACATGGAATAAAATTCAATGTCGCGCACCATCACAAGTCCGGACCCGTCATGATCGAACATGGCCGATCGGAGAGTTTCCTGAGCATCCTGCCGGTAACCTTGGGTTGCATACATGAGAGCCTTGGCGGCACGGACGGGAGTCTTGAGAAGGCCGGGGCGTGACACATCTTCGCCCAGCAATGTGATGATTTCGGCAAGATGGGCGGCGATTTTTTCCGTCCTTTGTTCCTCAGTGAAATTTGATAATTCGTTCTGCGTCATTGTCACGGATTGATGCGGTCGCGCACGACACGGAGCTGTGATGCAAACGAAGGGAAGGCTGAACGTATAGCCGCCATTGCAGCATCTGCTTCGGATCTTGTGCGGAAATCACCTACCTTAACTTTCCAATAAGGTGAATTGAATTGCACGTAGGTACGGAATTCAGGGAATCTGGCTTCAAGCTGCTGACGACGGCTCTGTGCATCATGTTTGGCCGACATCACATTATTGTCATCGAAGACCTGAACGCGATATCCGACACGTGTGTTTGCCCGTGAGGACGCAGCAGTGGCCGACAGTGCGGAGGTTTCATCCGCATTTTCAGTCCTCGAATGGGAGTTTCCTTTCGGGGCGAGACAATCAGTGATACCGGCCGGCAGAATGAGGGTTATATTTTCAGACTGTTCGATGTCCTTCACAATGCTGAGAGTGTCGGCCGGTGTCTGCGCCGTTATGGCAGGCGCAGACACCAGTATCGACAATGCTGTGATAAATTTCAGATGCCTCATGTCTATCGGTTGCAGCTCAGAGGAAAATTTCGGATCAGAATGCGTTCACTATGCCCATGAAGTCGGCGCATTTGAGCGAAGCTCCACCGATAAGGCCACCGTCGATGTCGGGCTTGGCGAAGAGTTCTGCCGCGTTGGAGGGCTTGCATGAGCCACCGTAGAGAATCGAGGTGTTGTCGGCCACTTCATTACCGTATTTTGCGGCGATGGTAGCGCGGATATGGGCGTGCATGTCTTCAGCCTGGTCGGGAGTAGCGGTTTTGCCGGTGCCGATAGCCCATACGGGTTCGTAAGCGAGAATGATTTTGGAGAAATCCTCTGCGCTGAGGTCGAACAGAGCCTCTTCGATCTGTTTCTTGACCACATCGTTATATGTTCCGTTCTCACGTTCTTCAAGGACTTCGCCGATGCAGAAGATGGGAGTGAGACCGTTAGCGAGAGCAAGACCGAGCTTTTCGCGGAGAATTGCGGAGGTTTCGCCATAATACTGGCGACGTTCGCTATGGCCGAGAATTACGTAAGTAGCACCGGTCGATGCCACCATGGGAGCTGAAACTTCACCGGTATATGCGCCGGAAGCATGGTCAGCGCAGTTTTCCGCACCGAGACCGAGGACATCCTGATCGATGCAAGCGGCGATGGGAGCGAGGTGTGTGAAGGGCACGCAGATGATGACGTCACATTTGGGCTTTGCGGCTGCTACGGCTGCGTTTACTTCTTCGGCAAGTTTGAGACCCTCGGGGAGGGTGGTGTTCATTTTCCAGTTGCCAGCTACGATATTCTTTCTCATTTTGTACTTGAAATTATATGTATGGTTGTTGTTATATTTCGTGAGAATCTTTCTCACTGCAAAGGTAACAAAAAATTATGGTATATGATGTGGAAATAAGTGCTTTTTATACCTTTTTATGCTGAAAACGCTCTTGCACCGGTCATTTTTCGGGATGAAATTCGCATATTCCAGTATTGCTGGAGCCGAACAGCTGCCTGGCAGAACGTGCAAAATCCCGTGCACGGGGATCGGAACATTTATCGGCCCAAACAAGCCTGAAGTTGTGGCCGTTTTCAGCCGGACGTGTAAACACGAGTGCGTACTCGGCATCGGTAACACGAGCTATTCCGTCCTCGCCACGTTCAAGATAGACTTTAACCATTGCTCCGCCACGGGTGTCTCTCGATTTCATGTTGGAGATGAAGTTCCCGAGAGAGAATACAGTAAGCCGTTTCCCTCCGTTTCCGTTATCGGTGAGATGCATGGGCTGTACGACATGAGGATGGCCTCCGATGATCAGATCTACACCCTGCTCTTCAAGAAATCGCGCGAACTGCCGCTGTGACGGATGTTCATGCAATTGATATTCGACACCCCAGTGTATGCATACGGCCAGAATCTCAGCGCCGGCTTCACGCGCGCGCGTGATATCACGCCTGATTTGTTCTTTATCGATATAATCCACAACCACATCCCTGCCGGGAGTGATTCCGTTGGTGCCGTAAGTATAATTCAGAAATCCTACTTTGATACCGTTGATGTTCCGGACAAAGGGCAAGACAGAATCGCGCACCGTGGCCGATTGATATGTCCCTATATGCCGAAGTGCGCGGCAGTCAAGAGAGTCAGCGGTGGCACGCAACCCGCGGTCGTGACGATCGAGTGTATGGTTGTTGGCTGTAAGGAAAAGATCGAAACCTGCCTCGGACAAAGCATCGATGAATCCTGAAGGTGCGTTAAAACATGGATAGCCGGAGTAGGGCGCTCCGGCTACAGGCGTTTCGAGATTCACGACGGCGTAGTCGGCGTTTATGACGTACGGGGCTATCGAGTCAAAATACCCGGTAAAGTCATAGTGGCCTCGTTGACCGGCTGCGCGTGAGGCCGCGTCAATCTGAGCCTGATGCATCATGGCATCTCCGGCAAATACAATTTCAGCGCTGTCATAGCCGAACAGCAGGGACAGCAAGGAGACAAGGAGTATGGCCGGCAGTGACGACACTTAATCGGTTATTTTGAATGACGCTGCGCCGCAAGCATAGTGTTTCGCATCAGCATGGCGATGGTCATGGGACCCACTCCGCCCGGAACAGGCGTTATGAAACTGCATTTAGGTGCCACGGCATCGAAGTCGACATCTCCGCTAAGACGGAAGCCGCTTTTACGGGAGGCATCAGGAATCCTGGTGGTGCCTACGTCAATCACCGTCGCGCCTTCTTTCACCATGTCTGCCGTTACGAAGCCGGGACGACCTAAGGCCGCCACCAGTATATCAGCCTGACGGGTGATTTCGGGAAGATTCTCGGTGCGGGAGTGACATACCGTAACCGTGGCGTCCACGCCTTTCTGCAACATCAACGAAGCCAAAGGTTTACCTACTATGTTGCTTCGGCCGATAATTACACAATGTTTGCCCGCGGTTTTTATACCGTAACGCTTGAGTAACTCAACTATTCCGGCAGGTGTGGCCGAATGGAAACAAGGGAGGCCGATTGACTGAAGACCTACGTTTACGGGATGGAAACCGTCGACATCCTTATCGGGCAATATGGCTTCGGTCACGATCTGTTCGTCAATGTGTGCGGGGAGAGGGAGCTGGACAATGAATCCGTCTACTTCGGGATCTTTATTGAGCGAGTCAATCAACGAAAGTAACTCATCCTGAGTCACATCGTCCTCCCGGCGGATTACTGTTGATCTGAATCCGCATGCTTCACATGCCTTGACCTTATTGGCCACATAGGTTTCACTACCTCCGTCGTGGCCTACAAGAACCGCAACAAGATGAGGCGCGCGGCCTTTTTCAGCCATGAATTGGGCGGCTTCCTGGGCTATTTCTGCTTTAATCTGAGCTGAGGTCTGTTTTCCGTCAATCAGTTGCATGATTAGTAATCAGTCGTTTAGGATTATGTATCAACGGCGGGGTGCCTTCATGCCTTTGAGGCCTTTCATCATGGCCATCGGATTCTTCATTGAACCCACAGAACGCATCATCTGGCGTGTCTGTTCGAATTGCTTGAGCAGACGGCTCACATCTTGAATACTTGTGCCCGAGCCCATAGCTATACGTTTCACGCGCGAGCCTTTAATCACCTCGGGATGCTCACGTTCGTGCGGGGTCATGGAATTGATTATCGCTTCCACACCCTTGAACGCATCGTCGGGAATATCAATGTCTTTGATGGCTTTTCCGAGACCGGGTATCATGGATGCGAGATCCTTGAGATTACCCATGTTCTTGATCTGCTGAATCTGTTTATAGAAATCAACGAATGTGTACTGATTCTTCCTGAGTTTGCGCGCGAGTTCTTCGGCCTCTTTTTCATCGAACTGCTGTTGGGCGCGTTCCACCAGCGAAACGATATCACCCATGCCCAGAATTCGGTCGGCCATACGAGCAGGATGGAAAACGTCAATACCATCCAGAGTTTCACCCGTACCTATGAATTTGATGGGCTTGTCGACTACAGTCCTGATGGACAACGCGGCACCGCCGCGGGTGTCACCATCGAGTTTTGTGAGCACGACGCCATCGAAGTCAAGACGTTCGTTGAATGTCTTGGCGGTGTTGACGGCGTCCTGACCTGTCATCGAGTCGACGACGAACAGAGTCTCCGACGGTTTTATCGCTTTCTTTATAGCTTCGATCTCGTTCATCATTTCCTCATCGACAGCCAGACGGCCGGCGGTGTCGACTATAACGAGATCATTATGATTCTGTTTAGCGAATTCAATCGCTTTTTTAGCTATATCAACGGGATCCTTGCTTCCTTCGATGGTAAATACAGGCACTTCTATGCTCTCGCCCAGCACTTTCAGCTGGTCGATGGCTGCCGGACGATATACGTCGCATGCAACCAGCAGCGGGCGCATGGCCTTTTCGCTTTTTAATTTTTTGGCCAGTTTTCCGGTGAAAGTAGTTTTACCTGAACCTTGCAGACCGGACATCAGAATCACGACAGGTTTATCCTTGAGATTGAGATCGGCCGCATTGCCGCCCATCAATGACGCAAGTTCGTCGTGCACGATCTTCACCATAAGTTCGCTCGGCTTTACGGCGGTGAGCACATTCTGCCCCAAAGCCTTAGCCTTAACGGTGTCAGTGAATGTTTTGGCCACCTTGTAGTTCACATCGGCATCGATAAGGGCGCGGCGTACGTCCTTAAGGGTTTCTGCCACGTTAATTTCAGTTATCTTGCCTTGGCCTTTGAGTATCTTGAAACTCCGTTCGAGTCTGTCGCTTAGTTTTTCAAACATATCGGTGAGGGGAAAGGGGGTAGTGGTTGTCTCCCGCGAGACGGTTTGTAAGAGTGTCCGGGAAAATTACTGAGGGGACAAACGTCTTAGCCTCTTCATACGGCATGGAAGCGTATGACATGATAATAACGATGTCGCCCGGTTGCACCAGACGTGCGGCGGCACCGTTAAGGCATATTACTCCGCTCCCGCGTTCGCCGGGGATAGTGTATGTGTCAAGGCGTGCTCCGTTGTTGTTGTTTACTATATACACGCGTTCGCCGGGCAGTATGTTGGCGGCATCAAGCAGATCCTGATCGATCGTGATGCTGCCGATATAGTCGAGCCGGGCTTCCGTCACCGTCACTCGGTGGATTTTTGATTTGAGAACTTCAACGTTCATCGCAGTCGTTGAAAGGCGTTATAAAGAGAATTTTATATTGTCGATCAGACGTACATCGCCCAACCATACAGTTATGCAACCGATCGCACCGTCGGGAGCATCGGCCATGTTTTTTACCGGTTGAAGTGTTTTAGCGTCAACGATGTCGAAATATTCCACCTCCATCAGCGGATTGGAATTGATTTCATCCACAACGATATCGTGTACGGATTCGAGATCAAGACCGGCCTTTACCATGTCTGCGGCAGCGAGCAGAGCCTGATGTATTTCGGGAGCCGCATTACGCTGTTCGGCAGAGAGACGCACGTTGCGCGAGCTCATTGCCAACCCGTCGACCTCACGTACGATCTCGCATGGCACGATCTCGCCTTTGAAACCGATAATATCGGCCATTGCCCTAATTACAGCGATCTGTTGGTAATCCTTTTCTCCGAAATAAGCGCGGTCAGGTTGCGCGAAATCGAATAGTTTGCTCACAACTTGAGCCACGCCGTTGAAGTGCCCCGGTCGCATGGCTCCTTCCATAACCTCGGCAACGGATCCGAGCTCGAACACACGCGTGTCCGGTTCGGGATATACTTCTTCCACCGATGGTACGAAAGCCACGTCAACGCCGGCCTCGGATAAAAGTTCGCAGTCGGCTTCAACGGTGCGGGGATATGTGACAAGATCATTCTGGTTGTTGAACTGCGTGGGATTTACGAAAACGCTGACTACGACAAAGTCGCATTCGCGGCGCGCACGTTCTACAAGCGAAATGTGTCCGGCATGCAGAGCACCCATAGTGGGCACCAACCCTACGGTCTTTCCCTGCTCTTTTGCAGCACGGACAGCCTCGCGGAGACCGGAAACGGTAGTTATGATTTCCATTTTTGTGTCTTAGCTAAAAACGCTGCAAAATTAGTCAATTAATTCGGGTTATGCAAATTTTTTGAGATTAGGACATTCCGCGTGACGCGCGCGCGTGATATTCGCGCTTGACGTGTTTATAGTTTGGGAATTAATTACTAATTTTGCAGTTGAGATGAAAGGATGGACTCAAATATCGAAAGGCAAGTTCGGCGGATATATTATTGGTGCGATCGCCGGAGCTTCGTACGGACTTAATCCGGCTTTTGCCATTCCCTTGATGCGAGAAGGGATGGATGTCCGGTCGGTTCTTTTATTCAGATATTCGATATCGCTGCCGTTCATATTGCTGCTTATATTGTGGCGTGGCATAGCGATATTTCCTGACTTTCGCAGAGTCTTCTGTGCTATGATTGTCGGAGTTTTGATGGTCCTCAGCAGTATAACGCTCTTCGAAAGCTATAATCAGATATCGGTCGGGATTGCTTCCAGTCTTTTATTTTTATATCCTTTGTTTGTCGCGTTGATAATGGCGCTTTTCTTTCGTGAAAAACTAAGGCCGGCAACTGTGGCGAGCTTGCTGGGTGCAATAGCGGGAGTGTATATGCTGTGTGTCCCGGACCGCGGTACAGTCGTTTCATGGTTCGGAGTCGCGCTCGTGGTTGCATCGGCGTTGCTATATGCCTTATATATTATATATGTGAACAGGGAGCCATTGCGATCCATGTCCTCACTTGCACTTACGTTCTGGGTGTTATTGTCGGGCTCATTGGTGTTGGCTGTGGTGAGCTTTTCAAGGACTCTGCCCGGACTACCTGCTAATGCGGGAGGATGGGTGAATCTCGTACTGCTGGCACTTCTTCCGACACTTCTGTCTTTATTGTGCACTAATGCAGCCATCGACAGAATCGGTCCTACGCCTGCTGCCATTCTCGGAGTGTTCGAGCCTGCGACAGCGGTTCTAATCGGAATGTTTCTGTTTCATGAAAGAATGTCTGTTATGCAATGGTCAGGCTTGGTCGTTATCTTTATAACCGTGTGTATGGTGATTGCCGGAGGCCGCTCTGAACGACAATGATTGCGAGTCTCGTGTAATAAAGATTGGGAATTTACGTTATATCAATATGCAATTCATCCGTAAAACCATTTTACCGATCGTTATAGCGGCCTTTCTGCCTCACACCGCTGTTGGGCAGGAGAGTGCGTCAGGCTATTCGTGGCTTAATATTTCGTCTTCGAGCCGGGTATACGGTCTCGGAGGTGTAAATATATCCCTTGTCGATGATGACATTCAGACAATAGATCAGAATCCGGCTCTGCTGGGCACCGAAATGTCCGGTCAGATAGGTGTGAACTATATGCACTATATAGGTGGCTCGAATTTCGCAGGTGTCCGATATGGACATTCGGCCGGTGAACGCGGCGCGTGGGCGTTGAATCTCCAGTATTTCGGATACGGTTCCATACGTGAGACGCTTCCTGACGGAACAGTTGTAGGCAATTTCTCGCCCAAGGATGTAGCGTTCGGAGGAGTATATTCGAGGGATATTACGGAAAACCTTCGCGGCGGTATCAATTTCAAGATGCTTTACAGCGGTTATGCCGATTACACTGCTTTCGCATTGGCGGCTGATGTAGGCGTGAACTATTTCAATCCCGACCGCGACCAGTCGTTTTCGGTTGTCCTGGCCAACATGGGCGGTCAGATCAAGCGTTTTGACGAGGCTTACGACCGTCTTCCGTTCGACATACGTCTGGGATGGTCCCAGTCATTCGGCTCGTTCCCGGTCCGTTTCAGCATAACTGCATGGAATCTCACAAAATGGAGATTGCCTTTTGTGGAGACCGGAGACGGCAGTCAGACGGGTGAACCTCAGATTAAAGATACTTTCGTCAGCAATCTGTTCCGGCATCTGGTATTCGGAGCCGACTTGATTTCATCGCCGAACTTTTATATCGGACTCGGATACAACTATAAGACTCGCACTGATATGGCTACATATAAGAGGAGCTTTATTTCCGGATGGTCTCTCGCCGGCGGTTTCAAAGGACGCGCTTTTGCAATCGGTTTAGCTCTTGCGCAGCCTCACACAAGCGCGACAACCTTTATGGTGAATCTGAATCTCAGTCTTAACGATTTGCTTAATAAATGAACAACGATCATAAAATAATTGTAGCCATCGACGGACTCTCGGGTTCGGGGAAAAGCACAATGGCACGACGTCTTGCGTCGCAGGTAGGTTACCGATACATTGACTCCGGAGCCATGTTCCGGGCAGTAACGCTCTTTGGACTCGATTCCGGTTGTTTCACATCGCCGGATGATGATCCTTCTGCCCTGATTGAGTCCGTCGGAACTCTTGACATAAATTTTGAACCGCAGCCTGACGGAACTCAGCATACCATGCTTAACGGACGGGATGTCGAGGCTGAAATAAGACAGATGCGAGTCAACTCCATGGTCTCGCCTGTGGCGACCATTCCGGAGGTGCGTCGTCGGCTTGCGCAGATACAGCAGCAGCTTGGTAAAGAGCGTGGTATTGTCATGGATGGCCGTGATATCGGTACTACGGTTTTTCCGGATGCAGAACTGAAGATATATGTTGATACTCCGGCCGAAGTGCGAGCGCGCCGTCGTTATGATGAAATGATCGGAGCAGGTGCAGACGTGAGTTTCGAACAGATTCTCGACAATCTCGTCTCGCGTGACAAAATTGATATGTCGCGTGCGGAGAGTCCCTTGCGTAAAGCGGAAGATGCCGTGGTTCTCGATAATTCTGACATGACTCTCGAGCAACAGGACGCATGGATTCTCAGGCAATTCCAAAAAGCTATAGAACGTAGTTAACCATGTCTGTTCCTGTTATCGAGATTGATGAAAGGTCCGGCTTCTGCTTCGGAGTGGTGACGGCCATCCGCAAGGCCGAGACTGAACTGGAGGCATCCGGACGCTTGTATTGTCTTGGCGACATCGTGCACAACAGTAATGAGGTGGAACGTCTGGAAGCCTGCGGTCTCGAGACCATTACGCATGATGAGCTTGAACATCTCCATGATGTCAAAGTGCTTCTCCGGGCGCATGGCGAACCACCCTCTACTTATGATGTCGCACGGCGTAACAATATTGAGATTATTGATGCGACATGTCCGGTAGTGCTTCAACTCCAGAAAAGAATAAAAGCGACATTTGACAGTGCCGACGCACCGCAGATAGTGATATACGGACAGACCGGTCATGCCGAGGTGAACGGACTTGTGGGACAGACTGACGGCACCGCTGTTGTCGTGGAGAATATGTCTGATCTTGACCGGCTTGATTTTGGACGTGATATAGCACTTTATTCCCAGACTACAAAAAGTGTCGAGGGATTGAATGAGCTTGCTGCGGAGATCAGCCGTCGGCTGCATTCAGGAGCTACGCTGAAGGTTCATGACACGGTGTGTCGTCAGGTTGCCGGACGCGTGGATCAT
Organism: uncultured Bacteroidales bacterium; assembly: GCA_947175575.1. Classification (GTDB taxonomy): domain Bacteria; phylum Bacteroidota; class Bacteroidia; order Bacteroidales; family Muribaculaceae; genus CAG-873. The sequence goes on from CAMWNG010000001.1 coordinate 29,973, forward strand.
CTACGACGTTTTTCAGCCGCACATTCTCTTATAATCTTTGTTGCGGGCGCAAAAAGCAGCAATGGCAAGATTCTGTTCGAGCATTGTCGCGCGGTTAATCCCAATTCAAGGATGATCAGTGACGTAAGTCAGTTAAACCCCGAATGGATTAAAGATACGGATACTATCGGAATATGCGGTGCCACATCCACACCACGCAGGTTGATGGAGCAGGTCAGGGATAAAATACTGGAAATTTACAGGTGAAAGACTTTATAGCCATAGACGTTGAAACTGCCAATTTCGAACCCTCGAGCATTTGTGCTGTGGGGGCGGTTAAAGTTGTTGACGGTCTAATCGTAGATCGCCGTTACAGCCTGGTAAGACCCGAACCGGATTATTACAGTTACCGTTGTGTGAAAGTACACGGAATCACAGCGCAGGACACATTTGACGCTCCATCTTTCGGTTCGGTGTGGACCGCGTGGGCCGACTGGCTTGAAGGTTATACTTTAGTGGCACATAACGCGGCTTTTGATTCAAAATGCATCGCCCATGCCTGCCGTGTATATCAGCTTGATGTGCCTGAAAAATGGCTTTGTACCCTCGTCGCGGCCAGAAAACAGATCTCACGTCTCGTTCTGCCGTCGAAATCGCTTGACAGTTTGTGTGACTTTTTCGGGATACCGCTTCATCAGCATCACAATGCTCTTGATGATGCTACGGCATGTGCCAAACTCGCTATTATTCTTGGAGATTTATGACTGATTCGGAAAATAATAGACAGAACAGTATATCTGACAATGTCAACGCTATCTCGCGAGCATCGGTCTCTTCACGTCCTGCCCGGACGGGTCGTTCGAGCGCGGCATCTCGCAGAACCGGGGCGGTACCCCGCGGCCGTAAACCAGCTTCCCGTAAAAAAAGGAAGGTCAGACGCCGGATTCATAAGGGACGTCTGGCCATTTTGCTCACACCGATCGTAATTATAATAATACTGGTCTTTGTGCTGTGTTCCAATTATGGAAATCCGGGTGAGATATACCGTGCGTTTTCTGACAATGACGAGCATGTCACGGAGGCATCTGAGGCAGGACGTCGTGATGCCGAACGCGTACTGCACACAGCTGAAGGCTCGATGGAACGGGACGGTGCGTTGCTTTTCCTCCATGCACGTGCGTCAAAACTCAGCATGAACGGATATGATGCCGCTGCCGAAGACTATATGAACGGCGCGATGGAACTTTTACGTTCACGTAATGTTATTAAATGACTATGGAACGGTTTGATGATTTCGTTATACAGTCGGCTCACAGATCTGACGCCCCGATAATCGCAACTGCGGTGATGGAGGCTGTGGGTTCTGAAATATGTATGAATTTTGCCGGTTCGGCTGAACGTCTGTCCTTGGTTACAGAAGTTTTCGAACGTCTGGCTTCGGATGACTGTTCGCAATACAGCTATCGCAATGCGTTGGTTGCTGTCGCTCCGGGAGGACGTGTAGCCGGTGTCATAGTTGCATATGACGGAGCGCTGCTCCACAGTCTGCGTCCGCGTTTCATCGAAATTGCCAATGAAGTGTTGGGTCTGCACATGTCGGATGAGGATTTCGTTGATGAAACCGACGAAAGTGAAGTATATATTGACTCTCTGTATGTTCTTTCTGAGTATCGTGGCCGCGGGCTCGCCGGTGCGCTGATAGAAGCGGCGATAAAGCGCAACTCCGATTGCGGAAAGCCCGCGGGTCTTTTGGTTGATCCGGATAATCCGAAAGCGCGTAAGGTATATGAGAGACTGGGATTCCGCGATGTAGGTATGCGCCCGTTCGCAGATGTGATGATGCACCACATGCAGCGCGGATAAGTAAGCGTCCGAAAAAATAACAATCGCCCCTGCATCAGGGGCGATCGTTATTTTTTAGAAGTTGGTTCAGCGGCCTGAGTTGACGATCATGTTGCGCAGACGAGTGTTGAATTCTGTCTGTGCTTTGAGTTGATCGAGGCTGAGATGCATGCGATAGCGCCAGTAATGACGGGGATTTGCCGGCACATTAATAACTTCATCGGCGGGATTATCACGTCGTAGTTTGCCGTCCATCGAGAGCCAGTCGGCAAGCGGGATTATGCAAAGCATTGACGGTGACTGTACCTGCAGATTCAGGATCTGTTCGCACACCCACGGTTCGGCGAAATAAGGAGCATCGCCTGTGTGTCCGAGAACTGAATGGAAGAATTGAGCGCTCTTGGCTCGGTCGTCCTCCCACCATGCACGGATACCGCCCATATCGTGTGTGGACGTTGTACATACGCTATAATACGGATAAGACCACGTGTTGCCGAAAGGAGTGTTGGGATCCTTGGGCATTCTCTGTATTTCCAGAGTGAGAATCTCAAGTTGGCTGAGCACTGCAGGAACACAGTTCGGAATCATGCCGAGATCCTCCGCACATGTGAGCATGTTCGTGGCGTCGATGAGCGGCGGGAGTTTCCACATTGCCTTTCCGTACCAGAAGTCGTTGTGACGGCGGTAGAAGAAGTCGTTATAAAGGCGGTCGAAGCACCAGCGTTCGTAGTCGTTGAGCGAACGGTAGATATAAGTGAACTGGGCTGAGATGCGTGGATGGTATTTGCCTTTTTCGTACGGGTCTTCAATAAAGAGAACCTGATCGATAAGGCCGAGAAGTCCCTGACAGAGCCGGTGGTTCTTGTCATTATGTTCTTCCTTGGCGAAATAGTCGGCCACTGCGCGCTGTGTGGCAAAGGTGTCTTTAAGCTTGTATCTGCCATAACCGACATGGTACATGAAGCGTTCACGTGCTTCGTCAGTATATTCGCCGAAGAAATCTCCCAAGAAGTGATCCATGATGAAGGGAGTGGTCATGAGGTCGACATCCAGCCAGAAATCGTAATTGTATTTAAGTTCGTCGGGAGTGAAGGGGAGTGCGGGGTGGAATATGCCGAGCAGACCGTGTATGGCGTCAATGGGTATCTGCCAGATGCGGAAGAAGCCCAGGACATGGTCGATACGGTATGCATCGAAATATTCACTCATCTTGCGGAAGCGGTTTTTCCACCATTGGAATCCGTCGCGACCCATTTCTTCCCAATTGTAGGTCGGGAAGCCCCAGTTCTGACCGAGTACCGAGAAATCATCCGGTGGAGCACCGGCTTGACAGTCCATATTGAACAGTCGTGTGTCGCGCCATGCGTCCACGCTGTCGCGGGAGATGCCGATGGGTATATCGCCTTTGATAGCTATGCCTTGTGCGTTTGCATACTGGTGTACGTGTTGCATCTGTTTGTCAAGATGGAACTGCAGATAGCAGACGTAATTGATGCGCTCGGCATTGTCAGCTATGAACCTGTCGACTTTCGCCTGATCGTATTTTGCATATTCGCCCCATTGAGAGAATACCGGTGTGCCGAATTTATCGCGGAGCACACAAAAAGCTGCGTAGGGCAACAACCATTCCTTGTTGCGTTCTACGAACTGCTTGTATTCGGGAGATGCTATGGTGCGCTCTCCTTCCTGTGCGAAAATCTCGTTGAAGTATTCGATTTTAGCGCTGTTTACGCGCTCGTAGTCAACCTGAGGCAGTGCATTGAGTTCATGCCGCAGGCGGTCAAAATATTCTCGACGCTCCGGCGATGCAAGAATACCCATCTGTTCGAGACGCAGATACATGGGATGCAGCGCGAAGCAGGAATTTGCGTTGTAAGGGTAGGAGTCGACCCATGTGTGGGTCATTGTGGTGTCGTTGATGGGAAGAATCTGCAGGAATGTCTGGCCTGTGGATTTACACCAGTCAACCATTTTTTTCAGATCATAAAAATCACCTACACCGAAATCTTCTTCTGAACGCAGGGAGAATACCGGAATTGCTGTGCCGGCACCTTTCCAGGGGGCCATGGGATTTACGAAACGCATTCCGGCTATGATAGTGGATGCATGTGCATCAGGAGTTACACCGATGGTACGGTTTTCGCCGCCTTCCCATGCCACAACACTTCCGTCGCGGCGGGTTATGAGGAATTTGTATTCTGTCTCGGCTTTGATATCCTTGGCTTCTATAGTGACCGTCCAACGGGGATAGAAAGCATCGCTGAGCACGATCGCCTTCGAAGGATCCCAAGCACCCAGAGACTGTGCAGCACCGCAGATGGCGATACGACAGTCGGAGGCAACCATAGGTGCGGAAACCTCAATCGAGAGGTAACCCATCCGCGGAAGCTGTTCTTTTGACCGATCGGAGCGCTTGCATACACATTCTGTAAAGGCAGAAGCGTAATAAGGTTTGTCCCAGGGCTGATCCTGCCAGCGGTCATAAACATGATAATTGCGCACACTACGTCCGCGCATGAACATGTGGGGAGCTCCCCATTCGGTTTTGGTATAACCGTTCTCATGCCGCACTTCGTAGTGGTACTCGAGAGTCTGAACCGAGTCGGGCACTTCAATTTCCGCGCTCCAGTGCTCAGAGCCGTCAAGGGTCATGCGGAGGGCCTTATGCCAGTCGCCATCGCCCAGAGCGGGACAGTTGCCCGAAACATACAGTGATTCGCCCCAGTTAGTGCGGTAATCAATGTTTAAGGTGATTTTCATATCGGGTGTTTTCTGATATTGTTTTAAGTTCACAAATTGACTATAAGACTAAAGTCCTGCGAAATTAATAAAAATTGTGTATTGCTCCAAAAATTCCGCGATAAAATTCATTTGTGACTCTCATTTCATCTCCAAATCGAGTCTGTTACGTTCATAGAAGTCAATGAACGCTTCGTTGACAAGTCTGTTGCCGCCCGGTGTTGGATAATTTCCGGAGAAATACCAGTCGCCGGGATGCCCCGGAATAGCCTTGTGCATGTCCTCGAGAGTCTGATACAAGATATCGACTTTAGCCTTTATGGGATGGGATGCATCCTTGATCAGAAGGGTTACGATTCCGGCTGTAATCTCATCGTCTGTAAAAGGTGCATATATGGCTTTTACGCAGTTTGTCCTTTCGTTATAGGGTCGCTTACGCTGAGCGAGACATGCTTCGTAGGTTTCTCGGACAATGTGACCGCGGCCGCTTGTCATTAACAGCATTATTGCAGCATGAAATGCGATAAACTGGTCGAGGGCTGACATGTCGATGCCATAATAATCGGGGTAACGTACCTGCGGAGACGAACTTACGATGATTATACGCCGGGGATTGAGACGGTCGAGCTGCCGCAGGATAGACTGCCGCAAGGTCGTGCCGCGCACAATGGAGTCGTCTATTGCCACCAAGGTGTCCACACCCGGTTCTACTGTGCCGTATGTCACATCGTAAACATGAGCTACCATATCATCTCGTGAAGATCCTTCGGCTATGAATGTACGCATCTTTACATCTTTGATCGCTATCTTCTCAACGCGTATCCGTTCGCTCAAAATATTCTTCAGTGTATGCTCGGTTGCGTTTCCTTCCGATACAGCTTTCTGAATTTTCTGATATTTTATGCCGTCAAGATGTCTCTCAAGACCTTGTATCATTCCGAAGAAAGCAACTTCAGCCGTATTCGGAATGAAAGAAAACACGGTATGGCGCACATCGTTGTCTACCATTCCGAGCAGACGTGGAACAAGCATTTCACCGAGACGTTTTCGTTCGGCATAAATGTCTATGTCCGAACCGCGGGAAAAATATATACGTTCAAACGAGCAACGGCGGTTGTCTTCCTGAGGTAAAATTTCTTCGACCTTTACGTCTCCGGCCTTGTTGACAAGCAATGCGTTGCCCGGGGTGAGTTCTTTCACCGAGTCGCATGGTACGTCGAATACAGTCTGAATAACGGGCCGTTCTGATGCCAGTACGACGATTTCATCGTCATAATAATAGAATGCGGGACGGATGCCGTGAGAGTCGCGGACCGCGAACATGTCACCGGAACCGGTGGCGCCGCACATCACAAATCCGCCGTCCCATTGAGGAGCGACGTTGCGCAATACGCGTCCCATGTCCATCCGGTCCTCGATTGCGATGGCCAGATCCGGGTCGTGCATTGTGTCGCGGAGAGAGCGGTAGAGATGATGGTTCTCTTTATCGAGAGCATAACCGACCTGCTCAAGAATCATGTTGGTATCGCTGTATATGCGTGGATGCTGGCCCTGAGCCACTACGCCCTCGAACATTTCGCGCACATTGGTCATGTTGAAGTTTCCGCAGAGCATCAGCGATCGTGAGGCCCAGTTGTTGCGGCGCAGTACGGGATGTGCATAGTTCAAGCCACTTTTCCCGGTTGTAGAATACCGTAGATGTCCCATGTATATCTGTCCGATATATGGCGTGAACGCATCGACTTCATCTACCGGAAGCTGGTTTACGTTTTCAGGAATTTCATGGCCTATCTTTGAGAAAATCTGGGGAATGGCGTCTTTCCCCAACGCACGTTCGCGGAAAATCAGTTCATAACCTGCAGGCCCGTGAAGTTTCACGACACCGACCCCGGCAGCTTCCTGACCGCGGTTGTGCTGTTTCTCCATGAGGAGATACAATTTATCGAGTGCATAGGTGTACGAACCGTATTTTTGTTTGTAATATTCAAGAGGGCGGCGCAGTCGTATGAGTGCCACACCGCACTCGTGTTTGAGAGGATCCATATTAGTTTCAGCGGATATTGTTGACTTCCCCGACTGAAAGCAGCCGGGGAGCATTTGGCGTTTTAGCGTATGAACAGTAATTCGCGATATTTCGGAAGCGGCCACATACGGTTGTCGACCATTAGCTCGAGTTTATCGATGTGGTAGCGAATCTCTTCCATAGGAGGAACTACGTTATCGTGATATGCGATTGCTTTTTCACGTTCGCTGGTGATGCGATTGGCTTCTTTACGTGCTTCGATCATACGGTCTGTTTCGGCTTTGATAGCCTCCATATGTTCCGACATCCTTTCGATGGTGTCAAGATCGTGAGCCACTACTTTTTCACCTTTTTCACCGGGGAAAAGAGCTTTGAGTTTCACGACATTGTCGACCAGCATTGACTGATAACGTGTGGCAACCGGAACAATATGGTTGATAGCAAGATCGCCGAGCACCCGGGCCTCAATCTGCACTTTCTTGGTGTACATTTCCCATTTCACTTCGTTACGTGCTGCGAGTTCCACGGGCGAGAACACTCCGGTGCGTCCGAACATTTTCACTGATTCCGGAGCGAGGTAGGCATCAAAGATTCTGGGAGCCGATGTTTCGCAGTCAAGACCGCGACGCTCGGCTTCTTCTTTCCATTCATCCGAATAGCCGTTTCCGTCAAAATGAATGGCTTTCGATTCTTTTACAAGTTTGCGTAGCTCGGCGAGTATGGAATCCTGTGTGGACATTCCTTCTGCGATATGTTCCAATACATTTTTGTGGAAACTGTCGAGTTGATCAGCCACAGCTGCATTCAGTGCGATGAGCGCGCCCGCACAGTTGGCAGACGAACCGACAGCTCGGAATTCGAATCTGTTTCCGGTGAACGCGAACGGCGACGTGCGGTTACGGTCTGTGTTGTCGAGCATCAGTTCGGGAATCTGCACGAGACCTATGGATTTTTCGGCTTTGGACGCAAGTACGGCCAGCTCTTCGGGGGTCATGTTCTCGATCTGTTCGAGCACATGACTGAGCTGTTTCCCCAGGAATATGGAGATGATGGCAGGAGGAGCTTCGTTAGCACCGAGTCGATGAGCATTGGTCGCTGACATGATTGATGCTTTCAGTAAGGCATTATGGCGATGTACGGCTGCCATTACGTTAACAGTGAATGTCAGGAAACGCAGGTTTTCCTGCGGTGTCTTACCGGGTGAAAAGAGCATGTCGCCTTTGTCAGTGCCGAGACTCCAGTTATTGTGCTTGCCCGAACCGTTGATACCCGAGAAAGGTTTTTCGTGTAACAGTACATGGAAATTGTGTCTTCGCGCAACCTCAGCCATAAGGGTCATTATGAGCAGATTGTGGTCGTTGGCAAGATTGGTTTCCTCGAAAATCGGCGCGAGTTCAAACTGGTTGGGGGCTACTTCGTTGTGGCGCGTCTTGACGGGAATGCCAAGTTTGTGAGCTTCATGTTCAAGATCAAGCATAAAAGCTTCGACACGTGATGGTATCGCTCCGAAGTAGTGATCTTCGAGTTGCTGGTTTTTTGCGCTTTCGTGTCCCATAAGTGTGCGGCCTGTAAGCACCAGATCGGGACGGGCAGCATACAGGGCCTCGTCTACCAGAAAATATTCCTGTTCCCATCCGAGATAGTTTTTCACGTGCTTGACCTCTGGATCGAAGAGTTTGGCTACGGCTGTTGCCGCATGATCGATTGCGTTCAGAGAGCGGAGCAATGGTGTTTTGTAGTCCAGACTCTCGCCTGTGTATGATATAAATATGGTAGGGATACAAAGAGTTCCGTCAAGAATAAATGCGGGGGAAGATATATCCCACGCGGAATAACCGCGTGCCTCGAATGTGTTGCGTATGCCACCGTTGGGAAATGAGGAAGCGTCGGGTTCCTGCTGTACAAGGAGTTTACCCGAAAATTCTTCCACGACTCCGCCTTTGCCGTCCGGCATAACAAACGCATCATGTTTTTCGGCAGTACCGTCGGTAAGCGGATGGAACCAGTGTGTGTAATGGCGCGCGCCATTATCCACGGCCCATCGTTTCATGCCTTCGGCCACGCTGTCGGCGAGCGAACGTGAGATAGGCTTTTTATCTTCAATTGCGGTGATCAGGGCTTCGTAAGTGTCTTTGGGAAGATATTCGTACATTTTCTTACGGTTGAACACAGCCCGTCCGAAATAAGCGTCCGGTCGTTCTGCGGGGAGTTCCACTGGAACGGCTTTGCGGTTGAACGCTTCTTCTACAACTTTAAAACGCAAAGATGACATCTTTTTTACTATTTTGTATGAGTATTGGATTTAAACTAAAAAGCCGCGCTGCATCCCTGTGCTTTTTCGTGTGCTCCGACTGAATGTCGGTTAGCATGAAATTTGGGGGATGTCAGAACGGGTATCATGATTCTGAAGCCTTATAAAACAAATGACCCTGCGGCATGGACATGTCGTCGGTCATGACTGACCGACATTACATCGCATCGCAGGGAAGTATGATTAAAACTCTCCATTTGTGAAAATGATGTGCAAAGGTACAAGTTTTTTTTGAACCCGCCAAGTCTGTGACAAAAAAATGAAGAGAAACGTGCAAATAAAAAGTCCGGTTTGAACCGGACTTTTCAGTGACTCTTATCTTATCAATTCTTAGCTCTTCGGGAATCGAAGTAGAGATAGCAGATAAGCAATGCGTAAGCAACAATTCCGAGCACTTGCGGAACGAATTCACCTCCGTTCTCCGGAACCTGTTTGCCACACATGATAGTGACAGCGGCCAAAACGCCGAATAGAGCACCACCGGCAATCAGACCCGATGAAATCAATGTGCCGCGATCCTGACGAGCCTTGCGAAGTGCCTCGTCTTTAGTGCTGCGTCCCACAAACCATGAGATCAGGCCACCGACAAGCATCGGGGTGTTGAGCGACAGCGGAAGGAACATGCCAAGGCAGAATGCAAGTGCCGGTACACCGAGCCAGTTGAGTATCAGTGCAAGGATAGCACCGACTATATATAGGATCCATGGCGGTGTCTGACCCATCATCATGGGTTCGAGCACACCGGCCATGGCGTTGGCCTGAGGTGCGGCAAGAGCGTTTTCACCGGAGAAGCCGTAGACCTTATTTAGCATCATTATCACGGCACCTACCGTAGCAGCCGAAACCAATGTGCCGAGGAATTTCCAGCTTTCCTGCTTTTTGGGAGTGGAACCGAGCCAATAGCCTATTTTCAGGTCGGTGACAAAACCGCCGGCCATCGAGAGAGCCGTACACACCACACCGCCGACTACCATTGCGGCGACTATTCCGGAAGTGCCTTTGAGACCGATGGCGACAAAGATGGCTGAAGCTATAATGAGAGTCATCAGTGTCATGCCGCTTACGGGATTAGAGCCTACGATAGCGATGGCGTTAGCTGCAACGGTAGTGAACAGGAACGCTATTATCGTGACAACTATCCAGGCCACGACAGCCTGCCAGAAGGTATGTATCACTCCGATCCAGAAAAAGAGCAGAACCGCAACAAGGGCTATGGCGATAAAGAAGGTTATGTGCTTCATTGAGATATCGGTCTGCGAACGTACGGTTTTGACCGATGTCTGGGCGGAACGCAACTCACGTGAAGCAAGTCCGACGGCTTGTGCGATTATCGACCATGATTTGATGATGCCGATGATGCCGGCCATTGCGATGCCGCCGATACCGATATAGCGGGCGTAATCGTGGAAGATGGTTCCAGGAGCCATAGCAGCAATTTCCGTAGAGCCGTATGTACCCATGAGAGGAATGATTATCCACCATACGAAAATAGAACCGGCGAAAATCACGAAGGCGTATTTCAGGCCTACGATGTAACCGAGACCGAGCACGGCCGCACCCGTATTACATGATAATACGAACTTGAATTTGTCGGCAATAGTCTGTCCCCAGGCGTAAGCAGTGGTCGTTACAGTCTCGGACCAGAATCCGAAAGTAGCGACAAGATAATCGTATATGCCGCCAACCAGCGAGGCTATGACGAGCAGTTTGGCCTGACCGCCGTTTTTGGCTTTTGAACCGTTGCCGGAAATCAGGACCTGGGTGGTCGCAGTTGCTTCAGGGAAAGGATACTTTCCGTGCTGGTCTTTGACGAAGTATTTACGGAAGGGTATGAAAAACAGGATACCCAAAACACCGCCGAAGAGTGATGAAAGGAAAATCTGAAAAAAGTTGACGGAAATATCGGGGTGCGAAGCTTGCAGGATGTAGAGTGCAGGTAAGGTGAAGATCGCTCCGGCAACAATTACACCCGAACAGGCTCCTATCGACTGAATAATCACATTCTGGCCGATCGCGTTTTTCTTTTTCAATACGCCAGACAGGCCTACGGCTATGATTGCGATGGGTATGGCGGCTTCGAAAACCTGACCCACCTTTAATCCGAGATAGGCAGCTGCAGCGCTGAATATGACAGCCAGAACAAGGCCCATTGTGACAGAGTAGGGTGTCGCTTCGGGATAATCGTGTGCGGGATGCATCACCGGCACATATTCCTCGTCCTCCGCCAGCTGACGGAAAGCGTTTTCCGGCAGATCCACCGGTTCAACATCCGCGGGCGGAAGATTGACCGGCCCGGTTGTCTTTGCAAATCCGGGAGTTTTGTCCTTTTCCATGTATGTTATGATAATGATTAGTATTTCACATTAAATAATAAGATAGGTTCAGCGGCGTTTGCGACTTGATGAGCTTTTCGAGGAGGATTGACCCGAACTGCCCTTTGAGGGTATCACAAGTTTCTGATCGATGCTCAGTGCGTCGCCTTTCAGATTGTTGGCTTTACGGAGTTCGTCAACTGTTACACCATATCGCTTCGATATTTTATAAAGATTTTCGCCCTTCACAACGGTATGTGTCGTGGATGATTTCGTTTTCTGCCGAGAAGTATTGCTCGTGGAATCAACAGTTTTTTCAGTCTGTTTTTTAGCCGATGCCTGACGCGAATTGTTCATTGCACCCGACACTTTTGATTTGGCTTCGGAAGTCTTGGGTTCTGGCTTCTCGATTATCTCCACAGAATCCGGGAGGATTGCCGGAACGGCAGCCAATGAATCTTCGACAGCCGAACTTACAGTTACATTAGTCTGTTTGACTTCAGGAACAGGTGCCTGGGCGGGTTCAATGTATTTACGCACATAGGTATTAATTTTGAGTTTCTGGCCTGTGCGAACACGTTTTCCGATTTTATTGGTTTTGCGGATCGCAGCCTGCGTGACACCATATCGTTTGGCAATCGAAGCCAGTGTCTCTCCTTTTTTAACGGTATGGTATTTTACCGAAAGTTCTTCGACATATTCACCCTTGCGGTCGGAGCCCGATCCGGGTGTGGCCGGCTCGACCACTCCACGCCGACTGTACCGATCGGCAAGATAGTTGCAGATGGAATCCTCGTTGGCGACGTAAGCATAGACCTGAAGCGATGGTAAAACAAGAGAATAGGGACGGATATCTCCCGGAATGACATCCTGACGATACTGCGGATTTAGCGTGCGCAGTTCCACAATCGGAATGTCAAGAACGTGACTGATCTGGTCGAAATGGACACGGCGGGTTACGTGAACCGTATCAGTGAGAATGGGTTTGCGCGCGAGTGCCGGGGATATATTATGGAGATGATAGAAATTCATGGCGTAATTTGCCGCGATGAAGGCGGGAACATATCCACGAGTCTCTTGTGGAAGATAGGGATAAATCTCCCAGAAATCCTTTTTGCCACCTCCCGCACGCTTTATGGCTTTTGTGACATTACCCGGACCGCAGTTATAGGCAGCGATAGCAAGACTCCAGTCGCCGAAGATGTCATAAAGTTTTTTCAGATATTTAGCTGCAGCTTCGGAAGAAAGATAGGGGTCGCGGCGCTGGTCGACAAGCGATGACACTTCAAGTCCTTCGCCTGTAGCGGTCGGCAACATGAACTGCCATAGCCCGGTGGCGCCGGCTTTCGAGACGGCCTCGGGGTTAAGGGCACTTTCTATTATAGGGAGATATTTCAGTTCGAGAGGAAGCTGCTGCCGTTCGAGAGCTTGCTCGAATATCGGCATATAATACAGACTCATACCGAGCATGTTCTCGACAAGTTGTTTGCGTCGGTCCACATAGGCGAGAATATTGTTCTTCACCACGGAGTTGAAAGGCATTTCAATCACAGTGGGCATTTTGCCGAGGCGTTCGACGAACACTTCGTCTGACGGTATTACTGATGCGCGACTATCCGCATCGCGATCAATGTCGGCATAGGTCTTCAGATACCAGTTCTCCTGCATTTTGTGTACGTCAGTTTCAAAACTTTCCGGTAGCTGTGAGGGTACACAATGCAGAGAGTCGCGAATCTGGAGTATAGAAGCCGGACGCCCTGCCAGAGCCGCGGCCGCTAATATAAAAGATGTGACAATTATTCGTGGTTTCATTTATTTTATAGATTTTGAGGTAGGGATCAGAAATTCAATGCCCAACATAATCCGATGGCCGGTTTCATGCCACGCGAGTCAGGCAGGAGCGCAGGCGAGAGGTCCATGGATAGATCAGGTGAGATGTCAAAATGGCTCAGTGACGCATCAACATAAGCATCCACCATGGCTATCAGATAAACACCGACCATACAAATTATACAGAGATCTCGGTTTCGCCTGAAATAGTTTTTCCGGCTTTGCAGAATGTTCGTGAGCCACTTGTGGTCGAGGTCGCTTTCGGATGTCGTAGGAGGGAAAAAGTTCATATAAGAGTTGGTGGACGGGTCGTTGTCCATTATATCGCGATATGCTTTGGTATAGTCGGCGAGCAATCCGTTGTTCCATGAGGTTGCGTATCCAAGTCCGAGATATGCGCCGACCACAATTGGCAGTTTCCAATAGCGGCGGTTGTAGATCTGGCCAAGACCCGGAAAAAGTGCGCTCATCCATACAGCGCGCGTAGGGTCAGGATTGAATTCCTCTTCGCGAGGAATCCATTCGTTGAAACCCATCTTGTCGGATGGCGGTAACAGAATGGAATCGGACACTGAGTAAGACGTGGTGTCCGGCACTACGGCCGTGGAATCCGGTGCTGTATGGATGTGCCGTGTGGGCATGTGGCGTTCCTGTGCCGAAGAAGCCAGTGTGGCGGCACAAGCGAGCATCACAATTGTTAATATGCGTGTGATTAAAATCAATTGTTATTATTGATAGAGTCAAACAATGATATCAGGCGTTCAAGCTCGTCATCGCTTCCGAATGAGAATGTGATTTTTCCTTTTCCGGAACTGTCATATTTGAAACCGACAGAGGTTCCGAAATTAGAAGACAGATGTTTTTTCAACAAATCGAAATCATCTGAACTGAAACGACCTTTCGGTTTCTCGGACGAGGTGTTTTTGGGTGCGCCGCCATTTTGCCATGCTTTGGCCAATTCTTCGACTTTACGCACAGAAAGCCCTTGATTTATAATCTCGTTGTAAAGTTTGAGCTGCAAAGCAGGATCCTCGAGGGTGAGGAGGGCGCGTGCATGCCCCATTTCGAGGCGTCTGTCTCGCAGGCCGAGCTGTACTTCAGCCGGGAGACGCAGCAGCCGCAGGAAATTGGCGACTGTCGCACGTTTCTTGCCTATGCGTTCGCTGAGACGCTCCTGTGTCAGTTTGTAAGTTTCGATCAACTTCCGGAAAGTCAGTGCAATCTCGATGGCGTTCAGATCTTCGCGCTGAATATTTTCTATGAGAGCCATCTCGGTAAGCTCGGTGTCGTTGGCGGTGCGGATATATGCGGGAACCGTGGTCAGCCCGGCAAGTTGAGCAGCGCGGAAACGACGTTCGCCCGCGATTATCTGATATGTGTCCGGTCCGGTCTTGCGGAGTGACAGGGGCTGGATGATTCCGAGTTCACGTATCGAGGAAGCGAGTTCCTCAAGCGCTTCCCGGTCAAAAGTGCGCCTGGGTTGGTCGGGATTCGGGACAATCCGGGCAAGGTCAATTTCATTAATTGCCGATGAACCGGATGCGGGCACATCGTCCATTGATATGAGAGAGTCGAGGCCGCGTCCGAGCGCGTTACGTTTCAATGCCATTATTTCCGTGATTTGTTTTTGTTTATGATTTCTTTAGCCAAAAGCGTGTGTGATGTGGCTCCGCGGCTTTCGGGTGCATATATCAGCACAGGCAGGCCGTGGCTTGGAGCCTCGCTAAGACGTATGTTACGCGGAATAACGGTGTCGAACACCATATCGGCGAAATGTCCTTTCAGTTCTTCGTAGATCTGGTTGGCCAGACGAAGGCGTGCGTCATACATGGTGAGCAGGAATCCTTCAATGTCGAGATGCGGATTTAATCGGCTCTTGATGATGCGAATCGTATTCAGAAGCTTACTGATACCCTCAAGCGCGAAATATTCCGCCTGAACGGGAATGATAACCGAATCGGCGGCCGTAAGTGCATTCACGGTGATCAGACCGAGTGACGGCGAGCAGTCGATAAGGATAAAATCGTATTTGTCTTTTATGCCGTCGAGCAGTCCCGAGAGTACGCGTTCGCGCTGGGGTTTGTTCACAAGCTCGAGTTCAGCTCCGGCAAGATCGATACGTGAGCCTATCAGGCTAAGGCCTTCGACACAGGTTTCTACCTGAGATCCGTCGAGAGGATATCCGTCTACGAGACATTCATAGATGGAAGACGTCATGTTACGGGGATCGATGCCGTAACCGGATGTGGCATTTGCCTGCGGGTCGGCGTCTATTATGAGAACTTTCTTGCCTGCGGCGGCAAGGGATGCTCCAAGGTTGATGGTGGTGGTGGTTTTACCCACTCCACCCTTCTGATTGGCAATAGCTATTACTTTTCCCATATAATACTGTTAGGATTCGTCTGCAAAGTAACTAAATTCTGATGAATTGGTCAAACAAATGTTCCACGAAATTTGTGAAAAATGCCTTAAATGTTGATAACTCCGTCGGAATTTACTAACTTTGCTCCGTAAAAATCACCCTAAAATTTGAGAAATATGTCAGAAATCCGACCGTTGGTACTCGTTACCAATGATGACTCGATAGAGGCGCCGGGGTTGTTTAAACTGGTTGAGTGTCTGCCGCAAGATGTTGATATAATTGTAGTTGCACCGGCTCAACCACAATCCGGGAAGTCCTCCGCCATCACTGTCAACTCACCGTTGCGTATATCGTCACATCCCGATGTGGGAGCAGCCAGGGTGTTTACCGTTAGCGGTACGCCGGTCGATTGTGTTAAGCTCGCACTACATGCCATTGTTCCACGGCGCCCAGCTCTCGTGCTTGCGGGCATCAACCATGGCTCCAATTCGGGTTGTAATGTGATTTACAGCGGAACTATGGGGGCTGTGATGGAGGGATGCACCGTAGGTATACCGTCATGCGGATTTTCATTGTTGCACCATTCTATGGCCGCTGATTTTGATCTAAGCCTTCCATTTGTCCGGGACATCATATCAGGCTTGCTTGCCGACGGTTTACCCGACGGAGTTTGTCTTAATGTCAACATTCCTGCGAAGGTAACACCTCGGGGTGTTCGAGCATGTCGAGCTGCCCACGGATATTGGACAGATGAATATCAGCGGTTTACTGATCCTTCGGGCAAGCCGTTTTATTGGCTTACAGGAAAATTTGTCAATTCCGAACCACTGGCCACAGATACTGATGAATACTGGCTCGGACAAGAGTATATTTCACTCGTTCCGGTGAGCGTGGACATGTCAGCGACGTCACAGGTGGAACCAATGTCCAAACGCTTCGACAAATGAGTGAGACCGGGTTCAACCGCATGCAGACACTCAAGAGGCGGATGTTTGCCATGCGTAACGGTGTGGTGGCTGATGCCTTACGGCAGGCTGGGTGCCCGCGAAGGATAATTTTCGGCTTGAATTTGCCGCAGCTCACTGAAATCGCCTCGGAATTCGGACCTGATGCCCAACTTGCGCTTGAACTGTTCCGTGACGTCAATGTGCGGGAGAGTCAGTTGCTCGCGCCGATGCTGATGCCGCGAGAGGCTGTTACGGATGAAGCGGCGGCCAAGCTTGCCGAAGGAGTCGCCTGGGCAGAAGAGGCGGATATCTTGTGCAACAAGCTGTTGCGATGGCTGCCCGGAGCACCGGATTTGGCAACCCGGCTTTGCGCTTCGGAAAATCGCCTTAAACGATACACCGGGCTGCGCCTGATGGCTGCAATGACATGTGTGAATCAGGATGAACGTCTGAGAAAAGAAGCTGTCAGTGCGGCTCTTGCGGAACTTCGCCGTCCGGAACCCATCGCTGCACTCGCCGCACAGATTATTGCCGATAATGACTATTGAACGTGCCATTTTGACAAACTTTTGTTCATATTGACAAAAATTCGTATATTTGCACCGCCAATCATGCGGAGCCTCACTCCGTATAGCTGATCACAGAAAAATACAAATCTCTTAATAAACTGAAAATTATGAGTTTAAACATCATTGTGCTTGCCAAGCAGGTGCCCGACACCCGCAACGTAGGCAAAGATGCCATGAAAGCCGACGGCACCATCAACCGTGCCGCTCTGCCTGCCATCTTCAACCCGGAGGACCTCAATGCGCTCGAACAGGCTCTGCGTCTGAAGGATGCCAATCCCGGCAGCACCATTACTGTACTCACTATGGGACTTCCCAAGTCTGCGGAAGTAATCAGAGAAGCCATTTACCGTGGCGCTGACGGTGGTATTGTACTCACCGACCGTGCACTCGGCGGTGCCGACACCCTCGCCACCTCGTATTCTCTGGCCCAGGCTGTCAAGAAAATCGGCAACTACGACATCATCCTCGGCGGACGTCAGGCAATTGACGGCGATACCGCGCAGGTTGGCCCCCAGATCGCTGAAAAGCTCGGTATACCTCAGGTTACATACGCTGAAGAAATCGTCGACCTCAAGGACGGAAAAGTCACAGTAAAGCGTCGCCTTGAACACGGTATCGAAACCGTGGTGGCTCCGCTTCCCTGTGTCGTGACAGTAAACGGTTCGGCCGCAGATTGCCGTCCCCGCAACGCTAAACGTCTGATGAAATACAAATACGCTGTTTCACCTTCTGAAAAGGCAAGTCTGCCCGAGGAAAAACAAGCGCTTGTAGACGGACGTCCCTATCTTCAGATAAACGAATGGGGTGCGGACTTCGTTGAAGCCGATCCCCAGCAGATCGGTTTCCCCGGTTCGCCTACAAAGGTAAAGACTGTCGAAAATGTAGTCTTCACAGCTAAAGAAGCCCGTCATCTCGAAGGTGCCGATGATGCAGGCATCGAAGATCTGATCAAAGAACTCATAACAAATCACACCATCGGCTAATCCGACCCCTCAGCCGAAAAATCCATTGAAACTATGGCAGATAAAAACAATCTTATAGTTTATTGCGAGCTGGACGAAGGTCGTGTGGCCGATGTCAGCCTGGAACTTCTTACCAAAGGCCGTCAGCTGGCCGACCGTCTGGGCGTAAAACTCGAAGCGCTTGTAATCGGCTCTGATCTCAAAGGTATCGAAGATCAGATATTCCCTTACGGCGCAGATGTTGTCTACAAGGTAGATGACAAACGTCTCTATCCCTACACCTCACTTCCTCATTCATCCGTACTGATCAACCTTTTCAAGGAAATCGAACCGCAGATCGCCCTGATGGGTGCTACATGCATCGGCCGTGACCTCGGTCCCCGTGTTTCATCGGCACTCCACAGCGGCCTTACAGCCGACTGCACTTCTCTTGAAATCGGTGACCATACCGATGCCAAGACCAAGAAAGATTACAAGGATTTGCTCTATCAGATCCGTCCAGCTTTTGGTGGCAATATCGTCGCAACTATTGTCAATCCCGAATGTCGTCCGCAGATGGCTACTGTCCGTGAGGGCGTAATGAAGAAAGAGATTTACAATCCCGACCATAAAGGCGTGGTGGTTGACCTCGATCCTGCCAAATATGTGAAAGACGAAGATTTTGTAGTCGACATCATCGACCGTCAGATCGCTAAATCGAAAGTCAATATCAAAGGTGCTCCCATCGTGGTTGCCGGCGGATATGGAGTAGGGTCAAAAGAAAACTTCCAGCTTCTTTTCGACCTCGCGCAGACCCTCGGTGCCGAAGTTGGCGCTTCGCGTGCGGCTGTAGACGCAGGATTCATCGAACACGAACGCCAGATCGGTCAGACAGGTGTGACAGTGCGCCCGAAACTGTATATCGCATGCGGAATCTCCGGTCAGATCCAGCACATCGCCGGCATGCAGGAGAGCTCTATAATCATCTCCATCAACAATGACCCCAACGCTCCCATCAACGCTATCGCAGATTATGTGATCACCGGCAATATGGAAGACGTGGTGCCCAAACTCATCAAATACTACAAAAAGAATTCGAAATAAGCCATGGCTAACTTCTATACCGATAATCCTGACCTGCGCCATCATCTCACCCATCCGATGATGCGCAAGATTGTTGAACTTAAAGAGCGCAACTTTACCGACGCAGAAAAGTTCGACTATGCTCCTCTCGATTTTGAGGATGCAATGGACAACTATGAACGTACTCTTGAGGTTGTGGGAGAACTTTGCGGAGGTCTCATTGCCGACAATGCCGAGGCTGTCGATCATCAGGGCGCTTCATGCTCGGACGGTCGCGCGCACTATGCCGACGGTACGGTCGAAAACCTCAAGGCTTGTCGTCAGGCAGGTCTGATGGGTATGGCAATGCCCCGTCGTTTCGGCGGTCTCAACTTCCCCATCACTCCCTACATCATGGCTGCGGACATCGTAAGCCGCGCCGATACAGGTTTTGAAAACCTCTGGGGACTTCAGGACTGCGCTGAGACTTTGTATGAATTCGGCGATGAGGATCAGAAACAGCGTTATATCCCCCGCGTATGCGAAGGCGAGACAATGTCGATGGACCTCACCGAGCCGGATGCCGGTTCCGACCTCCAGAGCGTGATGCTCAAGGCCTCACAGAAGGAAGACGGCACCTGGGTTCTCAACGGTGTGAAACGCTTTATCACCAATGGCGATGCAGACATCCACCTGGTGCTTGCACGTTCAGAAGAAGGAACTAAAGACGGTCGTGGACTTTCGATGTTCATTTACGACAAACGTAATGGTGGTGTGACCGTACGTCGTATCGAGAACAAAATGGGTATCAAGGGTTCACCCACATGTGAACTCGTTTACAAGAACGCTCCCGCCGAACTCTGCGGATCGCGTCGCATGGGCCTCATCAAATATGTGATGGCTCTGATGAACGGTGCCCGTCTCGGTATCGCCGCTCAGAGCGTAGGCTGCTCTGAACTTGCATATCGCGAAGCTCTCGCCTATGCCCGCGACCGCCGTCAGTTCGGCAAGGCTATCATCGAGTTCCCCGCTGTGGCCGAAATGATCGCAGTGATGAAGGCTAAACTTGATGCATCGCGTTCGCTTCTGTATGAGTGCGCCCGTTATGTTGATCTCTACAAAATCTACGACGACATCGCGAAAGAACGCGCCCTTACCCCCGAGGAACGCAAGGAGTCAAAGCATTACAATCAGCTCGCCAATGCACTTACACCTATGGCCAAAGGCATGGGCAGCGAATATGCCAATCAGAATGCATATGACTGCATTCAGGTGCACGGTGGCTCTGGCTTCATGAAAGATTACGCATGTGAACGTCTCTACCGAGACACACGCATCACCTCGATTTATGAAGGCACTACCCAGCTCCAGGTTGTAGCAGCCATACGCTTCGTTACTACCGGCACATATAAGGCTCTCATCGACGAGTATGCCAAAGAAGAGGTTCGTCCCGAACTTCAGGCTATCAAAGACCGCCTCGCCGTACTCACCGAGATGTACGATTCTGCTGTCAAAGCTGTGCTCGAAGTCAATGATCCTACATACACCGACTTCATGGCACGCCGTATGGTAGAAATGGCCGGTAACATCATAATGGCATATTTGCTCGTGCTTGATGCCAACCGCACTGAGTCATTCACCAAGAGCGCACAGGTATATGCAAACCTTGCAGCTGCTGAAGTAACACGTCATGCAGAGTTCATTCGTACGTTCAACCGTGATGACCTCAACGCATACCTCCAGCACTGATTTTTTCTAAAGTAACATAAAACAAAAGCAACGTCCGATTGGCGTTGCTTTTGTTTTATTTGGCTATTATATGATCGTCATTCAGAATGTTGGAGTCAGCGTCCTGCGCGTAGTGAATTAAGTGTTTTGAGAAGTTGATTCAGCTTTTCTCGCACTTCACGCAGACGTTCAATTGCATCGTGGCGCCTGGAAATACCGGAGGGATTTGCACGGTATTGTTCTACGGCTGCTTCGATCTTGAGCCCGCGTTCTTTGATTAGATATTGTATCAACCTGATTTTTTCAATGTCGGCCGGAGTGTAGAACCGTGTTCCACCACGTGTTCGCGATGGTTTAAGGTCGGGAAATTTCTGTTCCCAGAAACGAAGAGTCGAAGCCGGAATCTCCAGCATCTCCTGCACTTCGCTGATCCGATATCGTTTTTTTTCTATTGAGTCCATAGTTTAGTCCATTACATGTCCGGCATTTTCTGACTGGCGTATCATTTCGTCATATTGATCCGGCGTAAGATCCATGAAATAGTAATTGACCGGGTTTTGAGGCTGTCCGCGGAAACGCACCTCGTAATGTAGATGCGGTCCTGTGGATTTACCTGTATTTCCTACTTTTCCTATAAGATCGCCTCGTTTCACGGCCTGACCGGGACGTACCAGTATCTGAGAGAGGTGCGCATAGCGGGTCAGGTAGTTGAAGCCGTGGTCGATGTCAATGCAGTTGCCGTAACCGCTTTCCCAATCGGCCACCCGCACTGTTCCGTCTCCGGTGGCATAGACAGGTGTGCCTATGGCGGCGGAAAAGTCCATTCCTTCATGGAATTTGGATGTGCCGTAGATAGGATCGCTACGATATCCGTAACCTGATGCCATGGTTTTCATGTGTTTCGATGAAATTGGCTGTATGCTGGGGATATGCGTCAGGCGGTCAGCCATCAGCGAGGCCTGGGAGTTCAGATAGTCAAATGATTTTATCTGATGGTAGAGCAGGTGGTCGAGTTGATCGAGCCGGAGGCTTACATTATGGACGAGTTCGTTGTCGCGTAGCGAATCAAGCTGTTCAAGTTGCCGTTCACGTTCCATACCGCTAAGCCGTGTAGCCATGGTGAGCGGCTCGGCCTGCATCACCACACGATAGAAGTTGTTGTCTCGGGCTGCGATGTCCTCCATCACGGAAATCGCTTCATCGGCCTGACGTCCCAAGGCTTCAAGTTCGTTTTCAAGCATCTCCTTCTGCTGTCTCAACGATCGTTCACGTGGAAAATCTACCAGATAGTATGCCGCTATGAAAATTACCACGGCACCGGCAGCCCCAAGTACATATTGCCTCACGAAAGCCCATAGCCGTCGGCGGGGACTCGGATAGACCCTTTCATAGGCGGAAGTGGCCGGATTGTATCTGTAAAAGGCGCTTTTCATTAGGGCTGGTAAGCTATCTGGGTTTTATTTGCAAATTTAGTGATAATTCCGTAAATTTGCATACCATTTTAGATAATAAATAACTCAAAATATTCAAAGAATTACGGTAACATGCTTACAGCAAAGGAAATACGTAAATCTTATAAAGATTTCTTCGAATCCAAAGGCCACCATATAGTGCCGTCGGCCCCGATGGTTGTCAAAGACGACCCCACTCTGATGTTCACCAATGCCGGTATGAATCAGTTCAAGGATATCATACTTGGCAATAAGGCTGCGAAATATCAGCGTGTGGCCGACTCTCAGAAATGTCTGCGTGTGAGTGGTAAGCATAATGACCTCGAAGAAGTAGGACATGATACATATCATCATACAATGTTCGAGATGCTCGGCAACTGGTCGTTCGGTGATTATTTCAAGAAAGAAGCCATCGACTGGGCGTGGGAATATCTTGTGGATGTTCTCAAACTGAATCCCGACCGTCTGTATGCCACGGTGTTCGAAGGATCACCCGCCGAGGGACTCGGACGCGATGACGAAGCCGCTGAAATCTGGGCCCGGCATCTTCCGCTTTCTCACATAATCAACGGAAATAAGCATGATAATTTCTGGGAAATGGGTGATACAGGCCCTTGCGGTCCCTGCTCGGAAATTCACATCGACCTTCGTCCCGATGAGGAACGTGCGAAAGTTTCCGGAGCCGAAATGGTCAATAAAGACCATCCACAGGTAATAGAGATATGGAATCTTGTGTTCATGCAGTATCAGAGAATGGCCGATGGTTCGCTTCAGCCCCTGCCTGCGAAAGTTATCGACACCGGTATGGGTTTCGAGCGCCTTTGTATGGCTCTTCAAGGGAAGACCTCAAACTATGACACCGATGTCTTCACACCGCTTATTTCCAAGATAGCCGAACTCAGCGGCATGGAGTATGGCAAAGACCATTCTGTCGATGTCGCCATGCGTGTTATCGCCGATCATGTACGCACTATCGCATTCTCGATTGCTGACTCTCAGCTCCCGTCGAATGCAAAGGCAGGTTATGTCATACGACGAATCCTACGCCGTGCCGTGCGTTATGCCTATACCTTCCTTAAGCGGAAACAGGCATTTATGTATCAGCTTGTTGATACGCTAATAGAATCCATGGGTGAGGCCTATCCTGAACTTCCGGCACAGCGTGAGCTCATCATGAAAGTAATCAAGGAAGAAGAGGATTCTTTCCTCAAGACTCTTGAAAACGGCATACGAATGCTTGATGATTCGATTCGCGAGGCACGCGAAAAAGGAAATACGCAGATCTCAGGTAAAGAGGCTTTCACGTTGTATGACACGTACGGATTCCCTCTGGATCTTACGGAGCTAATCCTCAAGGAAAACGGTATGACTCTTGACCACGCGGAATTCGACGCTGAAATGGCCGCTCAGAAACAGCGCGCCCGCAGTGCGGCCGCGGTTGAGGCCACAGACTGGGTGTTTGTCAACGAGGGCGAACAAGCTTTCGTGGGTTACGATACATTGACGACAGATACACACATTCTGCGTTACCGTAAGGTTAAACAGAAAAATCAGGAATTTTATCAGATTGTACTTGCTGAAACTCCATTTTATGCAGAAATGGGCGGACAGGTTGGCGACCGCGGCACTCTGACCGACAAAGCTATCGGTGAGTCGATCGAAATATATGATACCAAACGTGAAAACGGCATGGGTGTGCATCTGGTAAAGAAGATGCCTTCGAATCCCGAAGCCGAATTTACCGCTGCTGTCGATGCAGACACACGCGCTGCCATATCGGCCAATCACACTGCCACACATCTGCTCCATCAGGCTCTTCGTGAAGTCCTTGGCGAACATGTCGAGCAGAAAGGGTCGCTGGTAACTCCTCATTCGCTCCGTTTCGATTTCTCCCACTTCCAGAAAGTGACACCGGAGGAACTCCGTAAGGTCGAACGTCTCGCCAACCGTCGTGTGCGTCAGGCCATCGCGCGTGACGAACGTCGTGAACTCCCCATCGCACAGGCTAAACAGATGGGTGCTATGGCACTGTTTGGCGAAAAATACGGTGATGAAGTACGTGTGATCAAATATGACGGTTCGGTGGAGCTCTGCGGTGGAACACATGTGGAGAATACCGGTAATATCGGTATGATCAAGATTCTCACTGAAAGTTCTATCGCTGCCGGTATCCGACGTATCGAGGCTATCACCGGAGCCGAGGTCGAGAATGCCCTTGATCGTCTTACTGATGATCTGCATTCGCTGGGCGCGATGTTCAATAACGCCCCGGATGTAGTTGCTGCCGTGCGCAAGAGCCTTGATGAAAACGCTTCGCTCCGTAAAGAGGTTGAGGACGCGTTCAATGAACGTGCGGCCACTCTCACACAGGAGGTCCTCCGTACTGCCATTGAAGTAAACGGTGTAAAGGTCGCTTCACTGCGCGGTGTGCGCCTGCCTGAGATGGCCAAGAGCGTAGCATTCGGAGTGCGGGCATCTTCGCCTGAGAACACAGCGTTTATTGCCGCGACTGTTGATCCTGCCGGTAAACCGTTGCTTACTGTTATGCTTACCGAGGATCTTGTCAAGGGCGGATTGAATGCATCCGCTATCGTCAGAGCTGCAGCCAAGAATATTAAAGGAGGCGGTGGTGGACAGCCAGGTTTCGCTCAGGCAGGCGGTAAGGACAATGCTGGAATTGACTCGGCCTATAACGCCATGTTGGACCAATTATCATCTTCTGAAAAATGAATATCCGTTCGTCATTGACCGTTGCGCTCATCCTTCAGGCTCTCACGTGTCTGAAGGCCGCAAAGGTTGAAACCATAAGCATCGAATCACCCTATCTCGGCTCGCCCGAGAGCGTTACGGTAATTACACCCGACATATCCGGAGAATCAAGGGCTTATCCGACGGTGTATCTGTTGAACGGCTACGGTGGAGACCATACTTCGTGGCTGAAAATCCGGCCCGATCTGCCTGAAATGGCCGATGAGATGGGGCTGGTTCTTGTAATGCCTGATGGACGCGACAGCTGGTACTGGGATTCGCCGGTGAATCCGGAGATGCAGATGGAGTCATTCTTTGTCAATACCCTTGTCCCATATATTGATAGTAATTATCCAACGTCAGCAACCGCGGATCAACGTGCCATATCAGGCTTGAGCATGGGAGGGCAGGGTGCCATGTTTCTTTCAATGCGGCATCCTGACATCTGGGCTAACGCAGGCTCCACGAGCGGCGGCCTTGACATACGTCCCTTCAGTCAGAAATGGAAAATGAAAGAAAGCCTTGGCGACATTTCTGTTAATCCCGAGGCATGGGAGTCGCATACACCTGTAAATCTGATTAAGGACGTCGTCCCCGGCACTATAAACATAATTTTCGATTGCGGTGCCGACGATTTCTTCGCCGGAGTGAACGAAGCCTTCCATAAGGCTCTTGTTGAGAAAGGGATAGATCACGACTACATCCAGCGGCCCGGTAACCATTCCATGACCTACTGGAACAACTCGATTCCTTATCAACTCCATTATTTTACTACAAAATTCTCTCCCCAAACTCCTCCGGCCAAATGATTCTGGAGTCGCTAAATGCAACCAACTTTAAGAATATAGGCGAGTGTTCATTGGAATTCTCGCCTAAAATTAATTGTCTCTTAGGCAATAATGGCATGGGAAAAAGCAACTTGCTGGATGCGATATTCTATCTGTCGTTTACAAAAAGCTTTACCCGGGTTCCGGATTCCATGCTCATACGTCGGGGGGAGACATTCGGCATCCTTACCGGAAAATTTGAACGGCATGGATTCGATGAACTTATCAACGTCGGATTCAGACAAGGAGCCCGCAAGAGTTTCAAGCGCGGAGGCAAAGAATACAAACGCATAAGCACACATATAGGCTTATTTCCTACCGTGATGGTGGCTCCGGCGGATCAGGCTCTCGTCACCGACGGAGCCGAGGAACGCCGCAGATTCATCGATATGATTATATCGCAGGCTGATGCGCAATATCTCGATGCACTGATGAGATATAATCAATGTCTTGAACAGCGTAACAGGTTGCTGCGTGACGGCTCTACGGATGAATTCCTTTATGAATCCCTCGAGGGTATGATGGACGCTGACGCGAGGCTTATAGAGTCTCGCAGAGCCTCATATCTGGCAGAGCTGGAAAGTGATTTCTCGGAATATTACCGGCAGATTGCAGGCAATGACGAGGCCGTCGGAATTGAATATATACGCAATACGGCAGCATATTCTTCCCCGGCCAAGGCATGGGCTGATGTGCGTGGGCGTGACACATTGTTAAAGTTCACTTCCAAAGGTCCGCATCGCGATGATATATCATTCAGCGTCTGCGGGCTGCCAGCGCGTCAGACGGCCTCTCAAGGGCAGACAAAAACCCTTACGATAGCGTTGCGTCTGGCTCAATATGCTTTTTTGAAGCGTATAACAGGCCATGCGCCGCTGTTGCTGCTTGACGATATATTCGATAAGCTTGATGCAGAGCGTGTAGCCAGAATCATGGAAATTGTAAGCCGGGATGATTTCGGTCAGATTTTCATTACGGACACCAACCGCAAGCATCTCGATGAAATTCTCAGACATACTGGCCCCGACTACCGTATGTGGCATGTCGACCGGGGCATGTTCACCCCATTGACCGCCGATGAAACGATCTGAACCCGAACTTGTGGGCGATCTGCTCAGGATGATGGTGGAAAGCGAAGGTAACGGTGAGATTTATCTGCGTGAAAAAGCTTCGTTTTTGTGGAGTGAAGTGGTGGGCCCGTCAATCACAAGAATGACACTGAAGCGATTTATGAGCGGGAATGACCTGCATGTGTTCATCACGTCAGGGCCGGTTAAAAGTGAACTTGCATTCATGGTTAACGGTATTGCTGAGCGAATCAATCTCGCGCTTGGTAAAAAGGTGATTCATCGTATAATAATTCATTAATAGATTAATAGTATAATGTCAAGTCAAAAGGTTCCGGAAGCGGAAAATCCTTTCCGTCATAAAATTGAGGTCCAGCTTCGTTTCAATGATGTGGATATCTTTGGCCATGTGAATAATTCGGTATATCTGCAATTTTTTGATCTTGGTAAATTGCGTTATTTCGAAACTGTTCTTGGAGCTGATTTCCAGAAATCAGGTCTGGCAGTAGTGGTTGCCAATATCAATTGTGATTTTTTTAGTCCGGCCTTTATGAATGAGGCTCTCGCAGTGCTGACTCAATGCGAACGGATCGGTGAAAAGAGCATGATTCTTCATCAGCGTATAATCAATTTAGAGACGGATGAAGTTAAATGTGTTGCTCGAACCGTAATGGTAGGTTTTGACCCGGCAACACTTAAATCAGCCGCTATTCCGGATGTTTTGACGAGTCAATTCGAGCATTTTGAAAACAGAAAAATGACAAAATCATGATTACGCAGGTTCTCACGGAATATCATCTGTTAGGTCTTGTCCTGGGACTGTGCACTTTTTTGATAATAGGACTGTTCCATCCCATAGTTATCAAAGCCGAATATTATTATGGAGTAGGGTGCTGGTGGGCTTTCGCTGTCGGCGGTACAATTCTTTGCGCGCTCGCAGTAGCGATCGCAGACCCATTCTGGTCTACCGTTGCGGGAGTGACGGGATTTTCCTGCTACTGGTCGATTCTTGAAGTTTTCGAGCAATGCGAACGTGTGCGTAAAGGGTGGTTTCCGGCAAATCCTAAAAGGAAGAAATAAGGCCGTACGAATAAAAGAAACCCCGCAACGCTTACTCGTTGCGGGATTTCTTTTATTCGTAATGATTCGGAGTATGGATTATGTTATAGTGGGTCAAAAGTCATATCCCAGACCGAGTGAAAGCTGTGATCGGCGGAAATTCATAGGATGAAACACATTAATATGGTCGTTCATTCCCATTTTGGATAGTCCGACAGTATAGTCGGCCTGAATATGCCAGTGTCGCGCGATGTTGAGCGCCACGCCTGCATTCCATCCGATTTCCATACCGGAATTAAGAAGATCGCGATCGATATGTTCATTTCCGGAATTACGTATGATGTCATAGACCTCTTTATATTTGAAATTGAAGAATAGCTGTGGTCCTGTAAAAACGCTGATCTGCCATTTTGGACCATTTATGAAGCAAAAACCTATATCCATAGGCATGCGGATGCCTATATTATTCATGTTTCCCTCAATGCTGCGGCTGTAATGATATTTAGGCTCGTTTATTTCACCGTTAAAGATGGTCTTGTCATAGTTGAACAAAAGTGCCGGAGTGAAGTACCAGCGTTGTTTGAATGGAAATGTATATGACATACCGATTGCACCACCTGAGCCCCATTTTACAATGTCCGTGTAATTAGTGGTACGATTGAGATCGTAAGCGACGCGGATGCCGATGTGGCCGGAATCTTTCTTTTTATGCCTTCCGGCAGCCGATACCGGTAGCGAGATCAGAAGCATAAGTGCGAATAGCAAGATTGGACTGACGTGTTTCATTGGATAATAGTTTGGTTACGGATACAAAGATAATAAAATAATCTCATTTATGCATAATCCCTTCAGCAATTAATCCTGAGGCGTAAATGTCTCGTAACTATTGTCGGAGTAGAACACCATTATGCTCTTTATTTTTTTTTCGGTTGCCGGATGCGGAACAGCCCCTTCGAAGACTTTGGTCATTACTTTTGATGCAATTTCATGGGCGGCACGATCAATATTTACCGATTGAATGTCGTTTTCTCCGGATTGAGATTTTTCCTGAACAGGAAAATTTACGATTTCATCAGAAGTAAGTACTTCATCAACAGGCGAATAATCTGATAATTCCTGCGTTTTTTGACCTTGTGAACCCTCTGAGATTTCAAAATTTGAATCAAGCCTCATATCCCCTTCGCCAAACAGCAGCCATGAGACGTTTAGTTCGGGGAAGGCAATGTGTAATTTCGAAATTAATTCGTCACTGAGCCTTTTGTTGCGTCCGTTAAGAAATTGAGACAGAGTAGGGCGTGCGATTTCTGCTTTGTCCGCAAATTGGGAATTTGTTAATCCCGTACTATCTTTAAATGCCATGAGGCGCGAGACAATGTCCATATGGTAAAATTGAGTTCAAAATGACTAAAATAAGGGTAAAATATCATGGTGCAAATGTAAAAATAATAATTGACATTTGCAAATTTATGGATTTAAAAATGCAATTAACAAATTTGAAATATAATTTACAAACGCATGCTGTGCATAATTTGCAATTCTAAACGGCATTTATACAAGTTGAACTAAAGATTTAAGTTTTATGTATAACAAGCGGTCAATCACCATGTTACGACGATGTTACAATTCAATTGCAGATGTAGGTGTTCGCATGGGCTAACTTAACGTATGCTTTAGATATCGCGGGTAATAGGTATGAGAATCAACCGATTACGAGGTGTGTGAATAATTGTTAAACATAATATTTTGACGTTGTAAATATATTCAGACTTCATTTCATATGATACTTAATAGTATATTTGAATTAGTTAATAGCTTGGGCGTTGTTAACAAATATACAAATCTGGGATTACTAAAGCTCTCGTTTGTAATTGTAAATTTGGAATTGTAACGAATTGCGTGTAAGATGTGGTTTACAAATATAACTTATGCTTTCTAAAACAGAGCTACACTTGTAGAACATCATATAGCGAGAATAGTTGTGAGATATCCCTGTGATTTTTTTGTGAGCTTCAAAGCCGAAAGTTCGCTGCTTCTCACTAAATACAGCCGGATCTTAAATTACTCGGATAAATGACATGTCGTTTTATTATTGTATGAAGCCGGTCTCTCTACAATCTAATTATATATTGATTTCATATTCGATTATTACATTCAGGAAAGTTATATTTTTCAAGAATCATCAGTTTTGATATGCGGAAATATTTGTTTGATAATTATTATTATGTTAAATTGATTTGTGAAAAAGTGCCCTACTTTATGTCCAATACAAATTTTGAAAAAGCGTCTATTAATGAAAAAATCCCGGGGGTGGAATTTAAAAATACTTATCTGCGGAGTGACATCCAAAATCTAACGGTCAGAGTGTCGTTACCGTGCATATGGGATGTTGATGGATAAACTATGTGCTTTCCGCAGAATTTGGCCGCGGCATGTTCGAGCCGGCAGCCTTTAGAATTTTGGAATCCGTCACCAAAAAACACACCGTCGATGTCATCGGAGAGTAAGGCTTCGATGTCACGACCCATATAGTATGCGTAGGAATGGTCAGATTCCGGACAGACGTCAAAAGGCGTGATGCACTTATGGCCGTGCTGCTCCAGCTTCGCCTTGATTGCATCGGCATGATTCCTCGCATCCTGAATAGGTCGGCCGGTGATGGGAATGGATATGTAGAGTTTCATAAGAATCTTAACATTTTGATTTGATTATAATATGTAAAATTTGTTTGGTTTATTAAAAATATGTAATTTTGCATAATGAAAGCGGTTATATCCGTGGAATGTAATGTGTTTCCGATCTTCAAGAGTGCGCTTATTGAAGCGGTCGTTACGTTTCGGCAACCTCACGCTGGATTGGTATTCCATGTAGGGAGGTTGCCTTTCTATTTTAGTCTATCAGTAACGGTATATAGGAAATGTCGTTTTGTTCCTTTAGATCCATTATTATCCTGTGCAATCCCAAAATACACGCCACGTCCTTGACTGTCCTGATACCTGAAAAACTTTGTCTTACCATCGCTACGCGTTTTATATAATTCGTGTGATGTTGGGGACATAAGTTGATTGTGCCAGAATCTTATCAATATTTATCATTGAATTTCGACTGAAATATTTACCACTCAACATCAACATGGTATCATTGGCAACATATTCAATACCACTTCCGGGAAACGTAACATGTAATATTTCCCCATCTGCAAACAAATCTACAGACTTATCCTTGAGATTGGCTTTCATTTCCTTGATCACCTCTTTCTTAGTCTGCTGAATAACCTCTTGTCGTTCTCGAGGCAACTCCCCATATTCATGACGTACACCATCTATGCTATATATGCTATTAGACCATTTTGAGGCTCTATTATCTCCAGCGTACTTAGCCATTGTTAATCTACTCCTGACAATTATTGCGTTGGTCTACTTGGTAAGATCAGTCCCCGTTGTCTGCAAAACGATTTACACGATTCCCCGCCCCCATAAACAATCATATTTGGCGTTTCTATTCCGGAAATCTCTTTCGCGATTTGCCATTCAGCCTCTAAATGGCACAACTCTCCATCATGTCCACGAGTCGCAAATGCGTTGTATCCATTCGGCACGCCAAGTTTATTCAATTCCCGAAACTTCGGTGCCACGTTCAGATCCACCCACACACGAATACCACATTCCTGAAGCCAACGAGCTATCCAACGCTTTTTATAAAGGAGTTGGAGTCCATAAGCGATAGGGGTTGTCTGGAACAGAGAAAAATTAGGCTCTACCACTTCACGACAACCGCTCTAAACCAAGCGCTCTGGCCGTTGCCAGATATTAGTGAACCTGTAGTCATCGACATAAAAGTGATAGGTGGCTATACCTTTCCGAGCGCGAGGCCTAATCCCCCAGCCATCAAAAGGAAGGAGGAGTCCGTTGCGTGGTTGTAACTCCGACAATAAATTCGGGATCTCAAGATCATTGTCACTTGGATATATTCTGTCTTCTGCGACCATATCTGATGATGTCATATTGCGTAATGATGTTACGCAAAAATACGAACTTCATTATCCCGTACATTCAATTCTGCTCAAAAACGAATTTTATCCTCAAATACTAACAGGAACGTAGTTAACTGTTTTTCAGCTAACTATACCAATATTTCCTCTGACTTAACATAAAATCGAGTTTAATGCTTCACTGTTTGTAGACTATCGTTAACTTACTTCCATTCGGATATGTCAATGCCTTTTTGAACAACTTATGGCATCTTGCCGGAATATTCCGGTACCTCAGATGCCACTCATCCCATATCAGGCAATGACCGCGTTTCTGTCCGGGCGAAAGGTTGGTCGTCCCGGTGTTAAGAGCCGGGCAACTGCCACAGCTACCCGGCTCTTCGTAGAATTTGTAACCGTTTATCTCAACCATGTCAGAACGGGAAACGTATTGGTTTAGCCCCCGGCTCATTTTTCACCATATCGACAAGCACGATAGGTGGATGACGGGAATAAAAGCTTTCAGGAATATCTTTCCGATGAATCACAGACCAAAGAGTGGGGACGCCCTACCCTTGCTCGGATTAATTATGCCTACGTCGTTGGCTATGATTAAGAATGAACAATGGCCATTCTTTTGAGGTGAATGACCATTGTTCGGTAGGAATAAGTATGTTCAAAGAGTTCAGTTAATGAATCCGTTGATTGATTCGTCGATTGTTTCGAATTTCTTTGTACCGGCAGCGTTCCATACTTCCTGTCCATCCTTGAAAAGTACCCATGCAGGATAGGTGTCAATTTTGTATTTACGAGCCATCGGGTGGTTATAAGATCCATCAACCATTAGAAATTCGGCTTTATCACCATATTTGTCTCTGAGTTCTTTTACGATGTATTTTACTTCAACGGCGTCTTGACGCCCGGCATGGAGGAATGCCAGAAGAACCGGTTTTCCGGAAGCGAGGCATTTTTCAAAGTTACTTTTCATATCGGTTGTATTTTATGTTCTGATATTATAACAACCGGATTATTATGCGGGTTCAAAAAAAGTGTCCGACAACTGTGTTGCGGACACTTTTAATCTATTTAGTGGTTTTCTTATTTTACGCCAAGTTTGGCCTTGACATCATTAGTGACATTGATCACGGTTGAACCGGTGTAAAGAAGAATTGATTCATTGGGCATAATGAAGGTGAATCCCCCGTCCTGGCCGACAGCCTTGATTGCTTCCATGAGGCGCTGCTGGATGGGAGCCATGAGCTGTTCGTGCTGACGTTGAAGATCTTGAGAAGCGGTCTGACGGAAGTTGTCTACGTTGCCGGCGAGTGTCTGTATTTCCTGCATGCGACGTTCTTTGATGGTCTGGGGAGTTTCGGGATCGTCCTGAATGGTCTGGAATTCAGCATAACGCTTCTGGAGTTCGTCCTGAAGTTTCTGGAATTCAGTTTCGTATTTTTTAGACGCTTCGTTGATGGTTTCCTGAGCAGCGGCAGTTTCGGGCATGGCCTGCATGATGGCGTCAAGGTCTACGACACCGAATTTCTGAGCGAATACCGACATGGGAAGCATGACGGCAAGCACAAGGATGAGTTTCTTAATCATTTTTAATTAGATTTGTATGAGATTGTATAATTGATTTATTTGGAATAACCGAGTTTTGCAAGCACTTCGTTGCTGACATCAATCGTAGGCGATGAGTAGATGATGTTGGATGAGGACGCACGGTCGAAGATGGTCTGATAGCCTCTCTGCTGCGCAATGGATTTTATTGCTTCATACACTTCATCCTGTATGGGCTTGAGCAGTGAAAGGCGTTTCTTATATAATTCACCTTCCGGTCCGAAATATTTGTAGCGCAGATCGGTGGCCTCTTTTTCTTTGGCAACGATCTCAGTTTCACGTTTTTTCACCTGATCGTCTGTCAGGAAAACTTTTTCGGCCATGAAATTCTGATACATGGATTCGGCTTCCTTACCCACAGCCTCAACTTCTTTCTGCCAACGCTGCGAGAGCTGGTTGAGCTGCTCTGAGGCCATTTCGTAAGAAGGTACGTTGCGAAGGATGTAGTCCATATCCACCATGGCATATTTCTGTGCCGAAGCGCCTATAGATGCTGCGGCCGCAATTATGAGGGTCAATACAATTTTTTTCATTTTAATTATTCTAAAGTCCTTATTATATAAGACAATCATGGATGGCAAAGGTTTAGAATTCCTGTCCAAGGATGAAGTGGAAATGGCTTCCACCCTTCATTCCGTCCACTTTGTCGAAGCCGTATGCCCAGTCAATACCCATCATGCCGACCATGGGAAGGAAGATGCGGACACCTGCGCCGGCGGAGCGTTTGAGATCGAATGGATTGAACTTGCTGACAGAGGTCCAAGCATTACCGCCTTCGACGAATGTGAGCGCATAAATCGTTGTGGAAGTCTGGAGCATCAGCGGGAAATGGACTTCAAGACCGAGGCGAGTGTATGCGTAACCTTCACGCCTCCAAGGTGTGAGACTACCGTTGTCATAACCACGCAGGGCGATGGTCTCGGTGGCGTAGGTATAAGAGCCTGACATGCCGTCACCGCCGACATAGAAGGTCTCGAACGGCGTTTTGAGATACTTGTTATATGAACCCAGGAGGCCAAAATCGGCGCGGGTCATAAGCACGGGAGTGTATGTGCCGTCAGCGTTAGCGAGCGGGGTGTATGTACGGCTCTTGAAACGGAGTTTCCAATACTCGATCCATTTGTACAGTTCTTTTTTCGATGCGGTAGTACCTTCTTCGCTGATAGCCTTCCAATCGCGTTTACCCATGAAGAGCGAAGCCGGAGGAGTGAGCGAGAGGTTAAGTGAGAATGTCGAACCGCTGCGTGTATAGATAGGATTGTCGATTGAATTGCGTTGCAGTGTCAGACCGAGCACGAGGGCGTTCGATGTACCGTTGCGCATATAGTAAAGATAATCCCAGTTTTTAAGATAGTACCAGTTATAACCGAGTTCGGCGGTGAATGTGAAATAGTCATCGGGCCACTTGAGGCGTTTACCGAAACCGAGGCTTACACCCACCATCTGAAGCACCTTGTTGGGGTCGTATGATGCCTGATAGGAGTTCTGATAATAGTCGTTGTAGTAGTTATTATTGTATCCGTATCCATAGCCGTATCCGCCATAGTAAGGATTGTAATATCCTCCATTAGCCCACTGAGAATTATAATACGAACTGTTCACGCCTGTCTGACGCGAATAGTAGGCAGAGAGCTGAAGCGAGTTGGGACGTTTGCCACCGAACCAGGGATCCAAAAATGAGATTGAGTATGCCTGATAATAGCGGGCATTGGTCTGCGCGCTGATGGTAAATGTCTGACCTTCACCCTGAGGTATGATTCCCTTATATGTCGAGGGATAGAAGAGATTCTTTATAGAGAAGTTGGTAAACTTGAGCGAGAGCTTGCCGATGATACCGGTCTGGCCCCAGCCCATCGAGAATTCGATCTGGTCGTTGGCTTTCGACTCAAGATTGAAGATGATATCGACCGTACCGTTCTCTTCATTAGGTTCGGGACGGATGTCCATGTGTTCAGGGTCGAAATGACCTGTCTGGGCTATTTCGCGTGCAGAACGCATAAGATCCGATTTAGAGAAGAGTTCGCCGGGGCGAACACGAAGTTCGCGACGGATGACTTTCTCGTACAGACGGTCGTTACCGTTAATGACCACATTATTGATGCGGGCCTGCGGACCTTCGATTATGCGCATCTCAAGTGAAATGCTGTCGCCTGTGATTTCCTTTTCGATGGGATCAAGGCTATAGAAGAGATAGCCACGGTCCATGTAGAGGTTTGAAACAGCATCCTCGTCCTCGTTAAGGCGTTTGTTGATGTGTTTCTGGTTGTACACATCACCGGGGTGCATTCCGAGGAACTGATCAAGCACTTCGTTGGGATACAATGTATTCCCTACCCATGTTATATCCTTGATATAATATTTGGGGCCTTCGTCCACTGTGATATGAACGTCAACGCGATTGTCAGAAAACTGTGTGACTGAGTCTGCCACGATACGGGCGTCGCGGTATCCGAGTTCGTTATATTTGGCAAGGATACGATTGAGGTCGTCATCGTAATCTGTGCGTACGAATTTCTTTTGCGAGAATATTTTCAGCAGGTCATTGTTCTCGTTGGTTTTCTTCATGGCACGCTTGATCTTTGAATCGGAGAGCACTTCGTTGCCTTCGATATAGATCTTGTGTACCTTCATCTTGTCGCGGCGATCGACGGCGATGTCAACGATCATCTCGCCGGGAGCAGAGAGATCCTCATGCAGCGTGATATTGACTTTTGCTGAACTGAAACCTTTGTCCTTGAAATACTTCTCCACAATCATCTGGGCTCGATTCACGATGTTTTGAGTGATCTGATTGCCCTTCATGAGTGCAAGTCGCTCCTGAAGATCCTCACGTTCGCTTTTCTTCATGCCGTAATAGTTTACCTGCGATATGCGCGGCTGGGTGCGCAGACGAAGTTTGAGCCAAGCCCGGTCGCCCACAACCTTGTCAAGGCTGAACTGAGCCTGCTGGAAGAGGCCCTGACGCATCAGTCGTTTAGTGGCGTTGGTGATGTCGGGTCCCGGCACGGAGATTCGTTCGCCCACTTTAAGTCCGGCATATCCGAGGATTATCTGCTCATCATAGTTCGGAGCTCCTTCGACAGTAATGTCGGCAATCTCATAGACGCGGGGCATACCGGTGAACATCACTGCCGGAGCAAAGATGGTGTCGGCCGGGGTCTGAGCGGAGAGTTGCGGACCTGTGACTGCAGAGAGGAGAAGTATGGCGGATAGAAGATTGTATCGCATATGTGAGATTGGTATGGAGAGAGTGGGTTCAGTTCTGAGTAGGGGTTTCGTTGTTTTGAGAGAGTGTGGCCTCAACTTGTTGGCCGGTGAGTCCGAAGCGTCTCTGTCGGTTCTGGAACCGCCGAATTGCGTCGGCAAAGTCATCCTTGGTAAAGTCGGGCCAATATTTCGGTGTGACATCTATTTCGGAATAAGCTATCTCCCATAAGAGATAATTGCTTACGCGCATGTCGCCCCCCGTGCGTATAAGCAGATCCGGCTCGGGCATGAAGGATGTACTGAGCCTTGAAGCGAACAAATCGCTGTCAAGAGCATCAGCACTTAATGTTCCTGCGGCGGCGTCGGCCATAAGTGATTTTGTGGCTCTGACAATGTCCCAGCGGGCAGAATAGCTTAGGGCGAGGACGAGTGTCAGACCGGTGCAGTGAGCGGTTTCCGCCATACATTGTTCAAGACGTCGAAGTGCCTGTTCAGGCATTCGCGACGAGTCGCCGATCATCTTCAGACGTACATTGTTTTTGATCAGATCGGGAGTCTCGCGTTCGATCGCCACAACAATCAGATGCATCAGTGCATCGACTTCGGCTGGCGGACGATTCCAGTTTTCTGTAGAAAAGGTATATAATGTGAGAAATTTTACACCGAGTTCGGAGGCTGCTTCCGTAATGCGTCGCACTGTATTCACGCCTTCGACATGTCCTGCGGAACGGTCAAGACCGCGTGCCACAGCCCAACGTCCGTTGCCGTCCATGATGACAGCCACGTGAGCGGGAATTCGATTCATGTCGATGTCTTTTATATTCATGAGTGCGGAATGATTATTGATCAGTTAACATAGTGGCAGGTCTCACATCGTTTTCCGAATTCATACGTTATGCCGATAGTAAAGCGCGCAAACCAGTCGGTATTCTTGTAAAAATCTGTCTTTATACCGTTTATATCAGCCATATTGGCGCCGTCGACATGGTCGGAGAAAACTTTGGTCATGGAAAACTCACCCATGAGATTGAGACGTTCCTTAAGTTTGAACTTGACTCCGAACGCCAATGGCAGTGAAGGGGCAACAGCTGTATTACCTCCAGATGAAGCGAGACTGACCCCTACTCCGACCGCAAGATACGGACTCCAGCGACGCAGACGTTTGTATGTTTCACCGATTCCGTAAGAGAAGAAGTTAAATTCGCCGCGCAGCCCGAGATCGAATACCTGAGAAGTGAAATCGAAATGTTCGGTGCCGGCGGGCAAGACGTTTGTCATGTCGGTAGTGGATCCGCTCAGACCCATCGTTGAAAGCGACGCGCGGAAAGCCCATCGGGTATCCAGAATATAGCCGGCTCTTACATCGGCTGTGAAGCCAGGATGCCGGAACGGGAATCCTGAATTCGCATCACCTTCATATCCGCTCATGCCGAGTCCGGCCCCGAAATCGAATTTGTAGGGGGCTATCGCACTCTGACCGTATGATCCCACGGCCGAGACACTCAATAAAGCAACTGCAAATATTTTGCGGATTATCGACATGAATTATTCAGAATCAGACAACCGGAATGAATGTGAAATGACGGATAACACCTCGCCATACGGTATTCTGCAACGAACCACCAGCGTTGATACCTCCGAAAAGATATATATAGGGACATTCCCATTCTATGGTCGAACTCGATACTTTCGGCTGGTAGAGCTGTCCGCTGAGTGTGGTCGTCATGACGTAAGCCTGCGCTCCGTAAGCAGCGGTTATATAGGATGGTAACTGGAGACACGCGGGTGCTTCCGACCAATGATATCCATAATCGTTGGAAATATATACGGTATTGTTCACACTTCCGTCAGATTTGCGTCCGCCGAATGCGATTAACGATGGCATTTCCGTAGTGTCCCATAAAGTAGAGGAACTGAGGGAGTAGTAAGGAGCTACGGCCACTTCACCTAAACCTTGCGGCAATCCTTTCTGTGACACTTTTGCCCACGAAGATCCGTCGTAGCCCCATGTATCCCGTGAGAGTGAACCGTCGGTCTTGCGACCGCCAACGAGGAGCATCTGCGGATTACCTCCCATCTCGAACGAATAGCAGACAGGAACGGATGTGTCGCTTACCGGCATATCCTGAGGAAGCGCAACTGTGGCTCCCGAAGGCCAGGTCTGAATCATCCAACCGCCATCGGTGTACACTGCTCCAAGAAGGGTATCACCGTAACCGCCGTAAACGGAATGCCATTTCATGGATGTGGGTTCCCAGAAAAGACCGTCGGCAGATGTATATAAATTACCGTCAGTATCCAAGATAAACAGAGCTGAATCATTTGCTGAAAATGATGCCACGTCGGGGGTAAAGTTGAATGTAACCGGATTCAGCGACCAGTCGGCTGCACCCGGCATGGTGCGGTTCATAGACCCTACTCCACCGGTGAATGATGCCAGACAATAAGCGTTTTCCGACCGTGTGAGGCAATAGAAAGCATCGCCCATTCGGGCAGTGCGCTGTTGCGCCGGATAACCGAATGAGGAAGGGAGAGTCGTACGATCATTGCGGCCCCACGTCAGAGAGTCTGACTTGCAACGGTGCACGTTAACCTTGATTGTGTAGATACGTTCGACGAGTCCGTCTGTTGACACGAGTCTGAGCTTGACGGGATTCGTGAAGTCAATGGAGTCGCTCGAGTTTTTGAGATAATTTATGACTGTATCCGGTCGACCGGCGCGAGTGACGGTCAATTCAGCGACAGAAGCACCATCATATGTGACAATCTGGGGTACAAGCGCGTTGACTCTTGTGCCGACAGGAAGAGAATCTGCGTTGAAAATCTGACCTTTAATCAGATCAATGGAGAAAAAGACCGAGTCAAGGCCTTGGAGTATCTTGGTATTGGCTGCAAGGCTGAACGATTTTACGGCGGCATTACCGGCTGTCTCCTCTGCAGATTGTACAGACGAGTTACAACCGACAAACACCCCGGCAGAAGTACCGGTCAACAATGCTAAAGCAATCTGGCGGATAGTCATGTGTATATAATGTTTCAAGATGCAAAGTTATAATTTCCCCACCAAATGAGATGCGATAGAGCTCATTTTCTGTCGCTTTTTATAGGTTTTTAACACAGCGTGGCGGGCTCTTTAACAAAGGTAAAGCACCTTGCCAAAAAGAGCCCGCCGGGATATGAATATCAATCGTCAGATAATTCCACGCAAAGAATTGATGTCGGAGATATTGTGGCGATGGCAATAATCGGTTATGCCGTCGATAATGCGGATAGTGACGGTGGGATCGATGAAGTTCGCAGTTCCGACCTGAACGGCTGTGGCTCCGGCCATGATGAACTGGAGTGCGTCGTCGGCCGAACAAATTCCGCCCAGTCCGACTACCGGGATTTTAACGCGCTTCGCCACCTGCCATACCATGCGTACGGCCACGGGACGTACGGCCGGACCTGACAGACCTCCGGTGATGGTGCTAAGGCGCGGACGACGGCGCTCGACATCAATATCCATAGCAAGGAGGGTATTGATCAGAGATACGGAGTCAGCGCCGGATGCTTCTGCGGCGGTCGCTATTTCAGTGATATCAGTAACATTAGGAGACAATTTGACCATCAGATGCTTATTCCAGGCTTTGCGTACGGCTGAAGTGACTTCAGCGGCTCCGGCAGCCGTGGTTCCGAAAGCCATTCCTCCGGCCTTGACATTCGGACATGATATATTGACTTCGATGGCATGTATTTTGTCAAGAGGCGCAAGAGCTTCCGCTACCGCTACATAATCAGACAATTTGGCACCGGATACGTTCACTATCACTTCCGAATCGAAGCGGGTAAGCGTGGGATAAATATGGTCAACGAAATAAGCCACACCTTTGTTCTGCAAGCCGACGGCATTGATCATCCCCATCGGAGTTTCAGCCATACGGGGAGAAGGGTTTCCCTGGCGTGGCTCGAGAGTGGTTCCCTTTACAATGAAACCACCTAATTTGTCGAGATCAATAAAATCAGAAAATTCGTGACCGTATCCGAATGTTCCTGACGCGGTGAGCACCGGATTCTTCAGAACAAGACCGGCGCCGAGGTCTACACTAAGATTTATTGCCATGATGTCAGTCTGTTAATATTGAAAACAGGGCCTTCAGTGCATACGCACACGTTGCCTTCAGCTTCATTTATGTTCTCCACACAGCAAAGGCAGGCTCCGAGTCCGCATGCCATGTGGTTCTCAAGTGAAACCTCGCACCATACCTCTGAAGCGCGTGCGATACGCGCTACGGCTTTCATCATGGGAGTGGGGCCGCAGCAATACACACGTTCATAATCCGCGAGACGTTCGAATATCGGAATGTCGGTAACAACGCCTTCTGTTCCGGCAGAGCCATCGTTCGTAGATGCAAACACTCTTTCCGCCTTCGGGAACAGCTGTGGAATACCGTTGATATCGTTTGCCGAGCGGCCCCCGAGAGCGATGTGCACTGTCGCACCTTTCTCTGCGAGACAGTCGCAAAGCATCACGAGCGGGGCAATCCCTACCCCTCCTCCTGCAAGCAGCACTTTTTCGCCGGGTTTGATATCAGTGTTGAATCCATGACCCAGCGGAAGCATCATATTGACCACTGAACCCAAGGGGAGTTCAGTGAAAAGTGATGTCGCCGGGCCCTGAGGTTTTACAAGAAGAGTGAGTCCGTCTCGAACAGAGTAATGGCAGACGGATATGGGGCGCCTCAATAAGGCTGTGGGTGCATGGTCAATTTTTACCTCTATGAATTGTCCGGGAAAACATTCCGGGCAATCACCTTCGGGAATAAACTGCATGATCCTGTTGCCGGATGGCAACGCGTACGACTGTATCAGTCTGAAATCACAGATACATTTTGACATGTTTAAGTTAATGGAAGGTAGAATGTTTTATGTATTCTTCGGCTTTACGGAGTGTTTCCGGTTTGCCGACATCGAACCAGCGGGCGTCGGACGGGATATCATAGCCCATAATATTAAGTCGGTCTGCATTTTCAATATAGAAATCAGTTATTGAAAATCTGACGTCCCGGGTGGCGAATTGTCTCAGGCTTTCAAAGACAGAGTGCGATATGACATGCATTCCGTCAAATGCACGCATCTTGTCAGCTTCCTCAAATTTAAGTCCGGCAGGTCGGACGTCACCGGTTTCAGAATTAGTCCAGCCCTTCAACCTGTCAGATTGAGAAAATACAAATCTCCGGGTGGTAAGACGCGGATCCACAAGTAAGGTGACATCGGCTCCTGAAGCACGATGAAATTCCAACATCTCCGACGCATTGACCGTGTCAAGAACGTCAGCGTTATGAATCAATACGTCTTCGTGGCCGATGAGCGGTAGAGCGTTTACAAGGCCACCTCCGGTATCGAGAAGTCTGTCTGTCTCATCGCTAATCAGAATTTTCACAGGGCAGTCCAATCCGGCGACCATTTCTTTGATCTGATCGGCAAAATGGTGAACATTAACGACGATTCGGGAAACACCGAAACCGACCATCCTGTCTATGACACGCACAAGCATCGGAACACCACCGACCGGCACCAAGGCTTTGGGATGGAAATCGGTCCACGGTTTAAGACGACTGCCGATGCCGGCCGCAAAAATCATTCCTACCATTTCTATCTGCGTGGGAATAATTGTTCGATATTCTGTTCCCGATGTATTAGTTCCACCTTTACGTTGAATTTCCGGCTCAGATGTTCAGCCATGTGCTGTGCGCA
This sequence comes from uncultured Bacteroidales bacterium, assembly GCA_947175575.1. Lineage (GTDB taxonomy): Bacteria > Bacteroidota > Bacteroidia > Bacteroidales > Muribaculaceae > CAG-873. Next base: position 72,300 of record CAMWNG010000001.1, read on the forward strand.
ATATACGGAACGGTGTCTACCACCGGTGCATCCGAACGCCACAAACAGATTTGTGAAACCGCGGTCGATATATCGTTGTGTCGAAGCATCGACCAACGCATAGCAATGGTCAAGGAACGATATAATCTCACCATCTTCTTCGAGAAAGTCGATTACCTGTTTGTCAAGACCGGTAAATGGCTTGTATCGCTCGTATTTTCCGGGATTATTGACTCCGCGGCAGTCGAATACATATCCGCCGCCATTGCCGGACGCATCGTTAGGAATGCCTTTTTTATATGCGAAACTGAACACACGAACTGTGAGCGTGCGTTTGTCGAGATCGCTGCTGAATTGTTTCAGATCCACAAGTTTGGTCAGCATGTCCGACAGATATGGATATTTGGAGAAATCGTAGTCGGCAAGCAGATTACGTAGATTCGCCACGGCAAAGGGCACACTCTGCATGAAATGCGGTTTTTTCTCGAAATATCCCCTGAAGCCGTACGCACCGAGAACCTGTAGAGTGCGGAAGAGCACGAAGAGGCTCAGAGTCTGCATGAACTGTGCCGGGTCGATTTCTCGATATTCTTTAGCTGCATCGATATACTCGGCGATGAGTTCGGTCCGAAGCTTAGGCGAAAAGTTAGCCTTGGCTTGCCATAGGAAAGATGCGACGTCATAAAAATACGGGCCACGACGACCGCCCTGAAAGTCTATAAACCATGGTTCGGAGTCGTGAATCATCACATTACGGCTCTGGAAATCGCGGTACATGAAAGTGTCGCAATCGGTCTGGAGCAGATCGTCGGCCAACCGTCCGAAGTCATCTTCGAGAAGGTTCTCTTCGAATTCGAGTCCGGTTGCTTTCAGGAAACAATATTTGAAATAGTTGAGATCCCACATGATCGACCGACGGTCGAAATCCGTGGTGGGAAAACTTTTCGAGAAATCGAAACCGTCTGCGCCCGCGAATTGAAATTTCGGGAGAAGCCGGATGGTTTTCGCAAGCAATTCGCGTTCTTCCGGAGAAAAAATGTGTGTCAATCTGCCTTTTTCGATGGCTTGACAAAGGAGAGTGTCACCCAGATCAGTCTGCAGATAAGCCATCCGATCCGACGATACCGCAACCACCGCAGGCACCGGCAGCCCTCTCTCTACAAATTGCGAGTCAAAATCAAGAAAAGCCTCATTTTCCTGTAGATTATTTCCCAGAACGCCGATTAGAGTTTGGCCATCATTGCCGCGAAGGCGGAAATATCTGCGGTTGCTGCCGCTTGACGGCAGTTCTATGATTTCGACCGGGGAAAAGCCCGTATATGAGCGATATAGCTCGATAAGATGGTTTTTGTCAAGTGTCATGCGTAGCTTCAGTTTTGCGATGAATTAATTGCCGAGTTCGGAGAGGAACTTGATTCTGACAAGTCTTACCTCATCTTCGGTATAATCGGGACAAAGTTCCTTATAAGCCGTATTGAGAGAACCGTCTTCAGCCGATCGGAAATAATCGAAGATCTCATCCTGTTCATCTTCGTCGAGATGTTCGTTAATGAAATAATTCAGATTGATTTTATTGCCCGAATTGACTATAGATTCGATTTCATCGAGCAACTGGTCGAATTCAAGGCCATTGCTCGCAGCCACTTCCTCAAGGTCAATCTTACGGTCGATCGCCTGAATGATGGCGATCTTACGTTTGGATTTATTGGCAACAGAGCGCACACGCCAGTCTTCGGGGCGTTCGATCTCTTTTTCGTCAACATAATCCTTTATGACTTTCAGGAATTCTTGTCCGTAGCGTTTCGCTTTTCCTTCGCCCACACCGGGAATGTTCTGAAGTTCTTCCGTCGTGATGGGATATGTGGTGGCCATGGCTTCCAGCGATGGATCCTGGAAAATGACATACGGCGGCAGATTATGATGCTGCGCGATAGTCTTGCGCAAGGCTGAAAGGATAGAATATAATTCGGGATCAGCTGCACAGCCCGACCCGCTTTTCATATTAACCACCACATCCTCCTCGTCTGAGAATTCATTATCCTCGACCACATGGAATGAAACCGGATTCTTGAGATAAGATTTGGCCTTTGGAGTGAGAGATATTATTCCGTAGTTTTCAATGTCGCGTGTAAGATATCCGTCCAGGGTGGCCTGTCTTATCAGAGCATTGAGGAATCGTCTGTTAGATGATTCCAGACATCCGAAAACCTCAAGATCTTCATGACGATAGGATTTGACATCGGCGGTGTCTTTACCTAATAGAATATCAATTATATAATCTGCCTTGAATTTTTCTTTAAGAGCGGCTATAGTTTCAATTGTCGCAAGTAGTTCTTCTTTAGCTTCCACTTTCTTCTTAGTGTTTTTACAATTGTCACAGTTGCCGCAGCGCTCGTCGGTGAAAACTTCACCGAAATAATGGAGCAGCGTGCGTCTACGACACACCGACGATTCAGCGTAAGCAGCCGTTTCGGCAAGGAGCTGTCGTCCGATTTCCTGTTCAGCCAACGGTTTGCCCTGCATGAATTTCTCCATCTTTTGCAAATCGCGGTAGGCATAGAATGTCAGGCAGTAGCCTTCGCCTCCGTCACGGCCGGCGCGCCCTGTTTCCTGATAGTAGCCCTCAAGTGATTTTGGCATGTCATAATGTATGACAAACCTCACATCGGGTTTGTCGATACCCATGCCGAATGCTATCGTAGCTACAATAATATCCACTTTCTCAAGAAGGAACGCATCCTGGTTTTCGGAACGGGTGGCGGCGTCCATGCCTGCGTGATATGGTAAAGCTTTGATATTGTTTACCCTTAACAGTTCGGCGAGTTCCTCTACCTTCTTACGGCTGAGGCAATATATTATTCCGGATTTACCGGAATGTTGTCTGATGAACCGGATTATGTCGTGATCTGTGCTCTTGGTCTTAGGGCGGACTTCATAATACAGGTTATGACGATTGAAGGATGATTTGAACACCCTCGCACCCACATTCATACCAAGATTCTTTTGTATGTCGTGTTGTACCTTAGGAGTGGCCGTAGCCGTCAAGGCTATGACCGGTCGTGAGCCTATCTCATTGATGATCGGACGGATGCGCCTGTATTCCGGACGGAAGTCATGTCCCCATTCCGAGATACAGTGAGCTTCGTCAATCGCAAAGAACGAGATGGTCACGGATTTCAGAAAATCAATGTTATCTTCTTTTGTGAGCGATTCAGGGGCTACATAAAGCAGTTTAGTTTTTCCGTCTGTCACATCCGACTTGACCTGATCGATCTGCGTGCGACTTAGAGACGAATTGAGAAAATGCGCGATTGAATCTTTCTCACTGAAGTTTCTCATTGCGTCGACCTGATTTTTCATTAACGCTATGAGCGGCGACACCACGATCGCTGTACCGTCGAGCAGTAGTGCGGGAAGTTGATAGCACAAGGATTTTCCTCCTCCGGTGGGCATAAGCACAAAGACATCATTACCCTCCATAAGGCTGGTGATGATAGCCTCCTGATTGCCTTTGAAGGTGCCGAATCCGAAATGCTTTTTGAGTGCTTCCGTCAGGCTTATCGTAGTGGCCATAATGTAAATGAATGATCGGTTTGACTATTTGAGAAGAGTAAATTGAATGTTGTTTCTTATGCTGAATCAGGATCCAACCGAGGCTGCCTCGAAATGCGCCGCTTCGAATTTTTCTTTGGCGTAAGGTAAAGTAACCTCGAATTCCTTGACATTCATGGACGGGATATCGAACATGGCATCCACCATAATCGCCTCGACGATAGAACGCAGACCTCGCGCGCCTAATTTATATTCAATGGCTTTGTCGACCACAAATTCAAGAACTTCCGGTGCGAACGTGAGTTTCACTCCATCCATTTGGAAAAGTTTCTCATATTGTCGTGTGATTGCGTTCTTCGGCTCGGTGAGAACCCGAAGAAGCGCATCGCGTGACAATGGATTGAGATGTGTCAGAATGGGAAGGCGGCCTATGATCTCAGGTATGAGGCCATAGGAACGGAGGTCCTGGGGTGCGACATAGCGCAGGTAGTCCTGCTTGTCGCGCGGACGTTCCCGGGTGCTGTCGGTCGCGTAACCCACTACATGGCTGTTCATGCGTTGAGCTATCTTGCTCTCGATGCCTTCGAAAGCGCCTCCGCAGATGAACAGTATGTCTTTGGTGTCAACTGGAATCATTTTTTGTTCGGGGTGTTTGCGACCGCCTTGGGGCGGGACATTCACAATCGAACCTTCGAGAAGTTTCAGGAGACCTTGTTGCACACCTTCACCGGAAACATCGCGTGTAATCGACGGGTTATCGCCCTTTCTGGCTATTTTGTCTATCTCGTCGATGAACACGATTCCGCGCTGGGCTTTCTCCACGTCGTAGTCAGCGGCCTGAAGCAGTCGTGTCAGCAAGCTTTCGATATCCTCGCCGACATATCCGGCCTGGGTAAGGACAGTGGCATCCACGATGGTGAAAGGAACATTGAGCTGACGGGCAATCGTTTTGGCTAAAAGTGTTTTGCCCGTACCGGTAGGACCAACAATAATTATATTCGATTTTTCGATGTCGACATCATCATCTTTCAGGCGGGGTTGCATCAGTCGCTTATAATGATTATACACCGCAACGGAAAGATATTTTTTTGCATCGTCTTGTCCGATTACATATTGATCGAGATGTTCCTTGATCTGATGCGGAGTCGGAACATTATCTTTCATACTGGCGATGAACTCCCGTTTGTCGTCCTGCCGCTGTTTTTCGGGCAGTTCTTCGCGTATATATCCGCTGAGAGTCTCTATGCAGTCGGTACAGATACATGACTGCTGGTCAGAGGAAGGTACGAGGAAACGATACTGCGAGGGATCGGCCGGACGGCCGCACCATTCGCAATAAGCGTCTGAAGGATTTTTCTTTTTTGCCATTTAACGTATCAATGCTTGGCTTTAATGAGCACCTGATCTATCATGCCGTAATTCTTTGCTTCTTCGGCTGTCATCCAGTAATCGCGGTCGCTGTCGCGTTCCACTTTGTCGAACGGCTGTCCGGAATGATCCGAGATAATGGTATAAAGTTCGTGCTTGAGTTTTTGTATCTCGCGAGCTGTTATTTCAATGTCTGAAGCCTGGCCTTGCGCACCGCCCATGGGTTGGTGAATCATGACGCGGGAATGGCGTAGGGCAAAGCGTTTGCCTTTCTGACCTGCGACAAGAAGCACCGCGGCCATCGAGGCTGCCATACCGGTGCAAATGGTAGCAACGTCGCTGGAAATATACTGCATGGTATCATATATGCCAAGACCGGCATATACTGATCCGCCGGGTGAATTTATATAGATGGAGACATCCTTGCCGGGATCAGCTGAATCAAGGTAAAGCAGCTGAGCCTGGATGACATTTGCTGTATAATCGTTTACTTCTGTGCCAAGAAAGATGATCCGATCCATCATCAGTCGGGAGAAAACGTCCATTTGAGCGACATTAAGCTGACGCTCTTCGATGATGCTCGGATTGATGTAGTTCGATGTGATTACGTTGGAAACTGCCGAGGTGTATTGATCCAACGCGAGACCGTTGAGACCCATACCTTTCACGGCGAAATTACGAAAATCTGTATGTTGCATATTTATAAATGTATATTGCCTGTAGTTGGTGTTTCGGGAATTCTTTTTCAAAGTTACTAAAAAAATCTGAGATAGCATCAAAAAAATATTTTTTATTGACTGCCGAATGTCAAAAAGAGCAAAAAAAGAGGTTGTGTCTTGGTTCAGACACAACCTCTGCGCAGAATTATATATAACATTCAACCATAAAGGTTGGTTTCAGTCACCTTTCATAGATTAATAAAAGGGCTGTTTATTTCTCGACCTCAACACGTGCTGAAGAATAGACGTTGAGCTGGAGTGTGTTTGCAATGTATTTGATGGCTTTCTTAGCCTTGACAGAGACGCCTCTCTGATCAAGTTCGGGACTGTATGCAGCGATTGCACCGAAACCGGGGAGAACGGCCAGAATCAGACCGCCTTTACCGCTGCGTGCTGGAAGACCGACCATTACATTCCAGCCTTTGGCTTCTTTATGAAGCCCGCGTGTGGCCATCATACCTACGACGTTGGCAGCAATTTCACCGTCAAAAGCTACTTGACCGTTAGTTACATTTCGGCCGTCGGCTGCAATTGTTGCGCCGAGTGTCGCCAACTGTTGTGTGTTGACTTGAAGGCTTGTCAGTTTGGCATACAGATCAAGCGCTATATTTGCTTGGTCGTAAAGCGAGAATTCAGCTTGAGCGAGCTGATCGACTGCGTTCTCATCAGCCAATTGTTGTTTAACGGCTTTGTAGTATTTGTCATTGAGAACAGGTGCAGAACCGACAAGATTGATGAAGTTGTTTATCATCACATCCCACTTGCCTTCGGGGTCGTTCTGAGGCTGAATGATGCTCACGGCACGTACACCGTGGCGGCTCAGACCGATATGGGGTTTGGCATGCTTCTCGGTCTTGGCACATCCGCATTTACACATGCCGATTTTCTTCATCAGATCTTTGACCTTATTCTGAGTCATAAGAACCACCGCAGACGAAACCTGAGCTACGTCGCCCATCACGGTCAGGGCGTCAGTGTCACCCTTATTTATTACTGTACCGTCGGTCAGCACTACGCTGATGCCGAAAAGGTTATCTTTTTCTACTTCAATGCGGGGATCTTTTTCGCCTTCTTTGATGCTTTTGAAGTTCTCATAAGCATCGACGACCGCTTTCTGCACGTCGCCAAGAGATATTTTTCGTGTCATAGTCATAGGTTTATCAAATTCTGCCAGTATAACATAATCGGAAGGAGTAAAGTTGCGCTCGGGAGTATATTTTAATATTTTTTTTTGTAACTTTGTGGCTGCAATGAAAAAAGATGTCCTAAAATATCTGACTGTTTGTGCCGCGCTTGCATCCACGCATGGAATTCTGGCTCAAACCGCTTTGAATTACGAAGTTTCAGCACTGGGATCCGGCGCTTCAGGTGCGTTCGCGCCATATTTTATCGGAAGTATGAACGGATCCAGAATAGTCCGTAAAGGACATGCGCTTATGGATGCCGGAGTCTCGGTTGATCTTGACCGATCAAAAAGATTCTCATGGGCGGCCGGAGCGGAAATAATCACCGGTTATTCGACTGCGAATGATTATGACCGTTGGGATGGCGCATGGTCCTCAAATGTCAATAGACCTTCGGCCGTATGGATTCAGCAGCTGTACGGTCAGATAAAATTCCGCGGTGTACAACTTACGGTCGGACAAAGAGATGCGGTCTCGGCTATCCTTCCTCAAGAACTTACTTCTGGAGATCTGACGCGTAGCGGCAATGCGCGCGGTGTGCCGGGTGCATCGGTCGGATTTATTGACTTTCAGGACATTCCGTTTACAAACGGATGGGTACAGATCGACGGTGTGGTCGATTACGGCATGTTCACTGATACGGATTTCCGTGCCAAACAGTTCAATTATTATACCGGACTGCTTACCGGGAATACTTATTATACCTATAAACGCTGTTATTTCAGGACAAAACCGACGGTGCCGTTCAGCGTTACGCTCGGTATGCAGACAGCTGGACAGTTCGGCGGCTGGACAGAATACTACCGTCTTGGAACCATGTATCGTGATGACCGGCGGGGATTCCGGGTCGCAGATGTGTTCAAGATGTTTTTTCCCATCGAAGGTAATGGCAACGGTTTCTATGAAGGAAATTCTCTTGGTTCATGGGATTTCAAAGCTCGTTATCTTCTGAAAAACGGAGATGCGCTTACATTCGCGTTCCAATGGCCTTGGGAAGACGGTTCGGGAATCGGACATCGCAACGGATGGGACGGTCTTTACGGCCTATATTACCAGAGCTCAAATAAAGGTTTGATATCCGGAGCTGCAGTAGAATGGGTGGATTTCCGTAACCAGAGCGGTCCGATTCATCTTGAGCCGGGCGATTTTCCCGGTACGGATCTCAACGTGCATACCACCGGTGGAGACAACAATTATAATAACGACACATACGCATCATATACCAACTACGGAATGGCGATAGCCACGCCGATTCTCGTTGCTCCGGTGTATAATCTTAACGGTTGTTCTTATTTCCTCCATAATTGTGCACGCGGACTCCATATGGCGCTTACAGGGTATATTATACCATCGTTAGGATATACACTGAAATACTCCTGGCAACAGGCATGGGGCATGGGTCGCAAGCCATCGCCTTACTGTATGATTGATAATTCGATTCTTGCCGATGTACGATGGGATATGTCCGCGCTGGCTCCGGGCTGGCGCTTGGGCGCTCAAGTCGCGGTTGATGCCGGCCGGCTTCGTGGCGACAATTTCGGTGCGATGGTTTCAATTTCATATTCAGGCAGCTTTAATTTCAAAAAATGAAAATATCAGGCTATATTAGGCTTATCGTGACGAGTATCGCCGCAATTTGTATCGCAGGTTGTCAGAATGAAGGCCCGATCGGATATAAATTCGGAGTATGGCGTATCGACAGTTATTCTGCGGATGGAATTCCTGTTACAGATATTCTTGTCGAGAATACCACGATCGCTTTTCAAGGTGGTGCGATAAATGTAATCGCGCTACGAGATAATTATATGAACAGCTTTGACCAGTACGGGTCTTGGACTGAAGAAGGAAATACGCTTTATCTTAATTTCACTCACAGTGATGACAATCATCCCGCAGGGAGTGATTTCTACGCTGCTCCATATTGGCTCGGATGGACTTCCGAAGAAGTTATGGCCTTTGAGGTGGAAAAGCATTCCAACCGCGAAATGACCTGGCGTTACATAAGCCCGGCAGGAGTGGTCAATATCTATAAACTTCACAAAACTTGGTAATGATTGATCCGCATAAGATAGTATGTGTTACCGGAGCTGATGGATTTATCGGCTCGCATCTCACGGAGATGTTGCTTTCACGTGGCTTTAGAGTCAGAGCGTTGGCACAATACAATTCATTCAACTATTGGGGTTGGCTTGAGGATGTGATGTCCCATGCAGACGCTTCTGCTCGTGAACGTCTCGAGGTGGTTACCGGCGATGTACGTGATCCTAATTTCTGCAGGGAGTTCGTGAAGGGCTGCGGGACGGTGTTTCATCTGGCCGCACTTATTGCCATACCTTACAGTTATATTGCCCCCGACAGCTATGTGGCTACTAATATTACCGGTACCTTGAATATGTGTCAGGCATGTCGCGATTCGGAAGTGGACAGGCTTATCGTAACCTCAACCAGCGAAGTTTATGGAACAGCTCGTTTTGTCCCCATCCCGGAAACACATCCGCGTCAGCCTCAGTCACCCTACTCCGCCACAAAGATCGGAGCGGATGCTATTGCCTTAAGTTTCTTCAATGCATTCAATCTTCCGGTGGTTGTTGCCCGGCCTTTCAATACGTATGGCCCTCGGCAAAGCGCTCGAGCCATCATCCCCACAATAATTTCTCAGATCGCCTCCGGAAAAGAAGTGATTAAAGTCGGTGATCTTACGCCTACCCGCGATTTTAATTTCGTGAATGATACCTGTCGCGGATTCATCGCTCTGGCGCAGACGCCCGGAATCGAAGGCCGTGAAATCAATTTAGCTACCGGTACTGAAATCTCGATGGCCGACACTCTCCGCACCATCGCTGAAGTTATGGGACGTGATGTTCGGTTTGAGGTGGATCGGGTCCGGTTGCGTCCTTCGGCAAGCGAAGTGCGCCGTCTGTGCGGAGACAATTCGTTAATCACGTCTCTGACCGACTGGCGTCCGGAAGTGTCGCTTCGTGAAGGTTTGGAAATCACGGCACGATGGTTTTCGAATCCGGAGAATATTGCTAAATATAAGGTCGATATATACAACCGATGAAACGTCCGCGACTCATATTGGTAGGAGCGGGAGGACATGCCCGTTCGGTTGCAGCTGCATTGTCGGCAGAAGTTGTCGGATATGTTGATCTGCATCCGTGCGAAGATATGCCGTGGCCTTATCTCGGAGACGATAGTGAGTTTATCTCAGCGCCTGTGGACGGTGATGTTATCGTTACACTCGTTTCCGATCGTTCGTGCGACTTGAGCGTACGGCGTAAACTCCTCGCACAATATGATTCTTTAATACACAATCATTGGATAGCGTCAGACGCTATTGTCGATTCCACCGCTACCATTGGGGACGGAACCGTCGTGATGCGGAAGGCCGTTATTAATTGTCTGAGTGTTTTAGGACGGCATTGTATTGTGAATACCGGTGCTATAGTCGAGCATCATTGTCAAATCGGCCGGAATGTCTTTATTGGACCCGGAGCCGTGATATGCGGAGGTGTACATATCGGAGATGACGTGTATATCGGTGCAAACGTGTCGCTCAGACCCGGCATATCGGTTGCTTCCGGGAGCGTTATAGGCTTGGGAGCTGCTGTGACAACGGATATCGTCGCACCGGGAATTTACGGCGGTGTTCCGGCAAAATTATTAAAAAAATGACCAAGACTCTTATTATAGCCGAAGCCGGAGTAAATCATAACGGATCTCTTGAACTGGCTTTAAAGTTGGTGGAAGAGGCTGCCCGGGCAGGTGCTGACATCGTAAAATTCCAGACATTCAAAGCTGAGAATCTGGTGTCGGCGGCAGCGAAAAAAGCAGCCTATCAAACCGCAAATGACCCCTCCGAGGATGATTCGCAGCTTAACATGCTGCGTGGCCTCGAACTTTCCGAGTCAGATTTTCATGATATAGCCGACTATTGCGAAAAGTGCGGCATAGGATTCCTGAGCACCCCATTTGATGAGGAATCGGTGGACATGCTCCATTCAATGGGTATGCGTGTATGGAAAATTCCAAGCGGTGAAATAACAAATTTTCCTCTGTTGCGCAAGATCGGCGCGTTAAAAGAGGAGGTGATTATGTCAACCGGGATGTGCGAAATAGCCGAGATAGAAGAAGCACTCAGTGTTCTTGAAGAATTCGGCACGCCACGTTCCGAAGTCATATTACTGCATTGCACCACTCAGTATCCCGCTCCATTGGAGTCTGTTAACCTTCTCGCAATGGATACGCTGAAGAATTTGGGCTGCAAGTCTGTGGGTTACAGTGATCATACCGAGGGAGTGCTTGTCCCTGTTGCTGCGGCTGCCCGTGGTGCAGCAGTCATAGAGAAGCATTTTACACTCAGCCGAGAGATGCCGGGCCCTGATCACAAGGCATCTCTCGAGCCAGCCGAGCTTGCCGGGATGGTAGCGAAGATTCGAGAGGTCGAGGTTATGCTCGGTTCGTCGGAAAAAAATGTTACTGCGGCAGAAAGTCCTAACGTAGCGGTTGCGCGTAAATCAATTGTCGCGTCGCGTCCCGTAGCTAAAGGCGAGATGTTTTCTGAGCAAAATATTACTGCTAAACGTCCGGGAACAGGCATTTCTCCAATGTGTTGGAGAGACGTAATAGGAAAACAGGCGCGATTCGATTTCGATACAGACGAGCAAATCCGTTTTTGAGTCTGAATCATAAAAACGCATAACGCGGAGGCTAAATACACCCTCCGCGTTATGCGTTTTAGATACCCCTGCAGAACTCAGGAAAGAATCTGAGCAGCGTGGTTCGATGTTTTTATTTCTTTCGGTGTGATTATACGTACGATCTTACCATCAGGATCGATAATAAAAGTGGTGCGGTTTGTTCCCATATATTTTCGTCCGTACATGGATTTCTCGGCCCACACGCCAAAAGCTTCAAGCAGATGGTGTTCCGGATCTGAAATGAGAGGGAATGGCAATGAATATTTGTCGATAAACTTTGTATGCGAAGCGGCCGAATCGGCACTTACTCCTATCACCTGATAACCGGCGTCGAGCAGTTCATGATAATTGTCGCGCAGATTACATGCCTGAGCAGTGCAACCTGAAGTATTGTCTTTAGGATAGAAATACAGAGCGATTGTCTTCCCAGGATAGTCTGAGCGCTTTACTTCATTTCCGTTCTGATCAGTTCCGAGCAGATCAGGAACGATATCACCGATTTTGTAGCTCATGATATGTGTTTTTTATTTAGTGGGTTAATCAGATCCGTTCGACATCTGTGGAGCGCACCCATGCTGCCGAGGAGCCGTTGATGCTTATTTTATACCATCTGGGTGAAACCGGATCATCAGGTGTAGAAACAGAATCTATTATCTCAATTTTTGTACCTTCATGGAGGGGAACAACCTTATCAGTCTGTTTAGGCTGACGAGGCACCGAATTCAGAAGAGTGCCGGGTACGGCCACAATAGCTTCGTTATGGCTGTTGCGACGCGAAGCTGCATCTGCCGCCACAAATATAGAATATATGGTCACTATTGCCAACACAATAGCTCCGAAGAACCCTACTTTACGCATCATTACACCGCCGGAGAAAATGTATAATGCAAGCGAGCTGCAACACAGGACAAACAGAACGAATGCTGTCCATGCCCATGCATTGGCTGACATACTCTCTACCATTCCCTGATGAGCCAGCGAAAGGAAAGATCGGTTATCAGCAGGTTTATCCTCCAGTCGAGAGTTCACGAAGTCAAGATTGGTACGGGCATCGGTATGCGACGGATTAAGCCGGAGTGCACGTTCATAAGCCAATACGGCCTGTGCGGTGTGTCCAGCACGATAATGAGCGTTGCCGAGATTATAATATAATTCTGGATTCGGACCCTCGGAATACAATAGATCGGTGTAAAGCGCGATAGCTTTGGTAAACTCCTCGTGATTGTAAGCCGAATCAGCCTCCTGAGGTGTAACTGCATAGGCGGACGATGTGGCTGCAAAAGCAACCGTAAGGCTAAATATGAATTTTTTAATTGTCCTCATAATCTGCAAGAGTTTTTACTTATGCTTTTTAGCTTCTTCGATTTCCTTCACGGCAACAGATGCCTGTGTGTAAAGATCCTGCATCGCCTTTTCAGAATCGGAAGGCGTGAAGCGGGCCATCTCACATTGGTCAAGAACATCCAGGACAGATGTGATAGTCTGTTCCCCTACTCCGGCCCGGGCAAGTTTCTCGGAAATTGCGGCACTTATCAGCTGAGACTGTGGCATAGCCAGTTTATCACTGATATATCCTTTTAGCGCACTGGCGAGTTCGGTATAGAACTTCTGACTGTCATGGTTCTTCATACAAGCCGCGGCCGATTTCAGACGTTTTTCAGCCACACGTCCCGCTTTCGCCTCCTTACGTCCGGTAACATCCGATGAAAGACGTATATAACGACGGTATGCGATTACGGCTATCACAAGGCTAATGAACACCAGACCCCAGAGGCTCCAGTACCACCATCGCCCGAAAATCGTGTCCGGTGTTCGAGCAATGGTTGAGGGAAGAGAATGAATGTGAACTATATCGTTCATCTCGGCATCAATCGCTTTTTGTTCGGAAGCGACAGATACGGTTGAACCTCGTTCGACTTTTACATCAAAGGTTTCGGTCGAGAGAGTTTCGTAATGTCCGGTCTGTAAATTGAAATAGCTGAATGTCTGAGCCGGAATCGCATAATTACCCATTTCCTGCGGTACAAGAGGATAATCAACGCGATAAGTACCGGCGTATGTCTGCCCTGAAACACGGGCATTAACATCAGTTTTGGCTGAATATTTGTCAAATGTTACCGGGAATTCGACCGTGGGGACGGTAAGATATTTTACATTACCAGATCCTTTGAAAATCAACGAGTAAGTTGCGGATTCGTTGGTCCGAAGGATTTCCGGAGAAAGTGATGATTCAAGGGAGAAGGAACCTACGGCGCCACAGAAGTCGGCGGGGCGTGGCTCCGGAAGAGCCTTGACATGCAGCGTGGCGGTGGTCATAGGAGTGGTATATGAATAATCATCATATGTGGCTGTGCCGAACCACCCCATGCTCATGGTACCGGTTTGTTCGCGTATTTTGAGAGTATATACACCGGATGTTACCTTTAGCTCACCTGCTTTTTGAGGGAACAATAGTACCCGAGAGAGTTCGTAGGTAATATAATTCTTACCGTTGTAGTTCTCAATTTGTCCTTCAGGATTAGCCTCCAGATCTTCTGAGAGAAATCCTTCATAGACAGGTGTGCGTGGGACAGCCTCAAGATTCAATGAGAATTTATGACTCGCAGGACGATATAATTTTGTGATAGCAATTACACCTTCCTGTTCATAAACTGAGGATTTAGAGAAAAATACCCTTACAAAGAAATCCTTCGCCGAAGCTGTTGAGTTGGCTGCAGTAGTACCGGTGGCCGAAGCACCAGGAGTATTCCCCGAAGGACGGCCGTTGCCATAGTTTCCGGCGGATGGGTCAGAATCCGGTGGGAGGATCTCAAATGAAGACGAATTGGAGGAATAAGTCTTTCCTCCGACATTTATCGAAACCGGTGGAACGGTCACTTTACCTTCAGAACGTGCGCGATAGACACAGGTAAGGTCTATTATAACCAGACTTGTCCTTTTTCCGTTTATGTATGTCTCCTGTTGTTGAGAAGAGGTAGAGTTGGGACCGCTCAAGAGTCGGCATCCTTCAAGTTCAGGAGCTTTAGGCATCGTGATATCCCTCGTCGATTCGTTTTCAAGAGTGAGTCGGAACGTGAGTGGAAAACTTTGGTTGGCTATCACGTTCTGACGCGGGAGAAGCTGAAATTTGACCTCCGCCTGCACTGACACAGGCAGGAGAATGGTCATCAGAAGCAGGGTCAAATATGTGAATAGTGAAACTCTCTTAGTCATGTCGGTTAAAATTACCAGGGTTTGTCAGTGGTGCGTCGGCCGGCAGGCTGTTCCTGCTGTTGAGCTTTGCGACGAGTGGCATTCTCTTTGTTCTGCATAGCCTGCAGCAGCTGTTCGGCACTCTGTGTCATCTGTTGTTGCTGAGGTTGCTGTTGTTGTTCTTGCTGCTGATCCTGTTGATTCTGTTGATCCTGCTGCTGCTCGTCATTTTTATCCTGCTGATCTTGTTGATCCTGCTTGTCCTGATTCTGATCCTGCTCTTCTTTCTTTTTGAGTGCGAGAAGGAGGTTCTGACGACATTCCTTGTTCTCGTTTTCAATCCTTAGAGAGCCTTTATACATGCTTATGGCGCGATCGAGTTCATCGTCATTGAACGCCATATTGCCCAGGTTGTAATAGGATTTGGCAGCAAGAGTATTGTTGGATTTCAAATTTGCAATATCCTCAAAAATCTTACGGGCTGCCACTCGCGGATCGTTCTGAGTGCCTTTGTTGTCATCAGATGCAAGTTGGGTCAACGCAAGCGCCTTATTGTACAATGCGTATTGATAGGAGGGATTCACCGCAAGAGCCTTTTCATAACATTCCAATGCCTCATGATATTTTTCCTCGGCATAGAGTTTGTTGCCTTCGACGACAAGATTACGTTCTGTCTTTGTCGAAGACTGAGTATCAGCTGCAGACATCGATAGTGCGACGAATGCTCCGAATAATATTAATGCAAATTTTTTCATGTAACGGAAATTTATTTACGTGTGAAAAAATTTATTTTCTTCAACAGTGTATTCTTACGTTCAAGCACGAACACATCGATAACCAGAAATATCAACGCGATCCAAGCGAAAGCCGGGAATTGCTCGGCTCCTGAGCTGTATGTCACATGTTTGAATTCTGATTTCTGAAGTTTCTCAAGCTGAGCCACAAGTTTGTCGAGAGCGTCAGATGATGCGCCATTGACAAAAATTCCGTTTCCTGCTGCAGCAATTTCAGCCGCGAGTCCTTCGTTGAGCGTGGAAAGAACCATCTGGCCGTTTTGGTCAGAGATGTATTCGCCCCGGCGCCCTTCGCGTGGAATCGGCATTCCCTTGGCGGTGCCGAGTCCTATTACATCGACCTGAATATCGCGTTCTGCCGCAGCTTTGGCAGCTTCTACGGCATCACCTTCGTGATCTTCAGCGTCGGTGATGAGAATGATCGCCTTATGAATATTCTCATCGGGCGAAAAACCGTTAGTTGCCATTGAGATAGCTTCAGCGACCGATGTTCCCTGATAGGCCATCATCGAGGGAGTAAGTTCATTGAAATACATGCGTGCCGCATTGAAGTCAGTTGTCATCGGGAACTGAACTTTAGCTGAGCCGGCGAAAACTACCAGTCCCACCTTGTCATTGGTCAGACGTCCGAACAACTTTTCCATAAGAAGGCGCGCACGGTCGATTCGCGGAGTGCCGTCGGGATTATCTGTCGAGGACGCTAACATGGAGTTTGAAACGTCAAATGCGACCATCACTTCTATGCCGGCCACAGTTTCGTTCTGTTCCTTTGATCCAGCCCTTGGACGTGCGAGCACAAAGATCAGCGCTGTAAGCGCGATAAGACGTAGCGTAAGTTTTATGGCGGGTTTGTAGGGTGATGCTTCAGGCATGAGATGAGCGATGACACCCGGTTGCCCGAATTTTGCCAACCGGCGTTTTCGCGCGCGACGTCCGAGCCAGAACGCGAGAACAAACAGCGGCACCAGCCACAGAAGATATAATAGATATGGATTAGCGAAATCAAACATAGTTTATAGTTTATGGAATAGGACGGAAGAACATCCGGCGCAGTAACATCTCGAATGCGAAAAGACCGAACGCAAGCCAGGCCCAAAGCATGTAGTTGTCCTCGGTGTGAGAAAACATCTTTACATCCATACGGGTCTTTTCAAGAGCGTCAATCTCCGCAAATATGTTCTGAAGCGCGGCATTATCCGTGGCACGGAAATATTTACCGCCGGTAATATTCGCGATGGCGTTAAGTGTGGCTTCGTCAATCTCTACTTTCTGTTTCTGAAATTCTATGCGACCGAATACGTTGCGCACCGGATAATCAGCCATGCCGTTTGTACCGATTCCGACAGTATAGATTTTCACACCAAGTTCTTTCGCAACTTCGGCTGCGGAGAGCGGCGCTACAATACCGGTGTTATTCGAACCGTCGGTAAGCAGGATGATACTTTTGGATTTTGCCTGGCCTTCTTTCAGTCGATTCAGAGAGGTGGCGATACCGTCACCGATGGCCGTACCGTCCTCGAGCATACCGATCTGAACGCCTTCCAGATAATTCAGAAGTTGGGTGCGGTCAATCGTCATAGGCATACCGGTAAGACTCTCACCCGCGAACAGTACAAGGCCGAGATTGTCGTTCTCACGTCCTTGAACAAATGCCGATGCCACAGTCTTCGCCGCACCGAAACGGTCCGGTTGAAAATCACGGGCATACATCGAACTTGAAATATCAAGTGCGAGAACTATATCGGTGCCTTGGGTAGACGATGTGCTCCAGCGGTCGCTCATCTGAGGACGTGCGAGCACAACGATCAGACCGCCGATAGCACCCATCCGCAACGCAAAGAGAAAATGTCTCAGATATTGCTTCCAGGAGCGAGGCATATCCGCGAAGGCGGATGTACTGGACATCCCCATCGAAGGATAGGAGTTGCGCTGATGAAAAATGTACCAGACTGTAAGAATCACGGGCACAACCAGCAGCCACAGAATATTGGGATGTGCAAATTGCATAAGTTACTATTGCTTGTTTTCTTTAGTTTTCGGTTTGCCGTCACCTTCGTTTTCGGAGACTTCCGGAGCAGGTTTAGTGTCTTCGACAAACTGTACGACATTATTGAATGTCTTGATATTATCATCGGGAAGGGGCCGGATATTGGCGAATTTGACAAAGTCGGCCAGTTCAAGAATCTGCTTGATGCGCGGTTGATTGTCTCGTGTGAGGGGATTGCTGCGGAGTGTCTGCAAAATCTGTGTAGTGGACATTTCCATCGCATATATGCCGAAACGACGCTCGAGATATGTGCGCAGAATGTCAACAAGATTAGTATAGAACTCTTTCTCACGTCCACTTTCGGCCAGTTTCTTTTCACGTAATCGACCGAGTTCAGCCATAGCCGCCTCATAAGGATCGACAGGCTTGACATGACGTACGATAAGGGTACCGTGCTTCCGATAGATGAGGAAAAGACTCACGCCGACTCCGGCAAGAGCGATACCGAGGAGTGCCCAGAAAATCCAGTCGGGAACATAATCATACCATTTGCGTGGAGGATTGACCGTTCCTGCCATCGGATTAATGGTTTCGAGCGAATCAAGTTCCACGGGCATTATCTTTAGAGAAAGCGCGTTACTGAATGCTGTATCGGAGCCATAGACATATCGGAACGGCGGAAAAGTGACTGATCCGGGTTCGAATGCCTGAATTCTCAACTTATATTTGAATCCCCCCGGGAACGTATCAGCCTCGACTGACGAAAAGTCGAAAGGTCCGGCTTCTGCACCGGCTTCCGGAAGGTCGATGAATACGCCACGCTTTTCGGCATCAGCAATATCAACGGTAATCTGAGCGTAATCGCCCATCTCAACGGAGGCAGAGTCAATCGACGCTGTCACACGCGGAGCTACCGCATGAACCGTGAATGCCGGAACAAGCAATACGCCGGCCAGAAATTTTTTTATATGAAATCTATTCATCACACACGTTTCTTGAACAGGCCCATCAGGGCTTTTACATAATCCTCATCCGTTGCGACAGAGGTAAAATTCACCCTACTCTTCTTGAGTTGTTCCGACATAGCTTGCTGACGGTCATACCACCATTTTGCGTAAGCTTTGCGCACACGCGACGAACCGGTATCCACCCATCGGGTAGCGCCGCTTTCCAGATCGGTAAGGCGCATCAAGCCTACATCAGGAAGTTGAGCGTCACGACGGTCGTAGACCTGAACGGCCATCACGTCATGTTTGTTTCGGGCGAGAGACAATGCCTGCCGATACTCATGACTGTCGATAAAATCAGATATGATGAATACCGTGGCGCGTTTGCGCATCGCATCAGTGAAATAGCGCAAGGCTACCGATAGGTCGGTACCCTTACTTTCGGGTTCGAAGTTCAACAGTTCGCGTATTATCAGGAGAATATGCTTCTTGCCTTTTTTCGGCGGAATGAACTTTTCCACTTTGTCTGAGAAGAAAAGCGCACCGATTTTGTCATTGTTCTGACTTGCCGAGAATGCCAGCGTAGCAGCAATTTCGGCTATCATATCGCGTTTTTCAACCCCGACAGCGCCGAACTCGCGCGATCCGCTGACGTCTACCATGAGCATGACAGTCAGTTCACGCTCTTCTTCGAAAACTTTTACGAAAGGTTTGTTATGTCGCGCGGTGACATTCCAGTCAATGTCGCGGATGTCATCACCATATTGGTACTCGCGGACTTCGGAGAACATCATGCCGCGTCCTTTGAAGGCGGAGTGGTATTCCCCGGCAAAAATATTCTGCGACAGTCCCCGGGTCTTTATCTCGATCTTGCGGACTTTCTTCAGAAGTTCATTAGCATCCATTTGACACCGCTGTAATTAATTCAATAATCAAGGAACTTGAACTTTGTCAAGAATCTCAGTTATGATTTCATCGGTAGTGATGTTGTTAGCCTCGGCCTCATAGGTTACACCGATACGATGACGGAGAACATCGTGGCATACAGCAATCACATCCTCCGGCACCACATAGCCGCGACCGTGTATGAACGCGTATGCGCGAGCTGCGCGGGCAAGCGATATCGACGCACGCGGCGATGCCCCGAAAGCAATGATGCCTGTAAGATCATTAAGCCCGAAATCTGCCGGGAAACGTGTGGCGAAAACGATGTCCACGATATAACGCTCGATCTTTTCATCCACATATATCTGTTCTACTACTTTCTGAGCCTCGATAATTTCCTCAGGCTTGAGCAGGGGCTGAACTTTGCGTTTTTCGTTAGAGATATTCTGTCGGATGATCAGTTTCTCTTCTTCTTTCGAAGGATAACCGATAATCACTTTCATGAGGAATCGGTCGACCTGCGCTTCGGGAAGCGGATAGGTGCCTTCCTGTTCGATAGGATTCTGGGTAGCCATCACCAGGAAGGGTTCATCAAGCGGGAAAGTGCTCTCGCCGATGGTAACCTGACGTTCCTGCATGGCCTCCAGAAGTGCGGACTGCACTTTTGCGGGAGCACGGTTTATTTCATCCGCAAGTACGAAGTTGGCGAAAATCGGGCCTTTCTTGACCTGGAAAGTCTCGTTTTTTACGCTATATACCATCGTACCGATGACGTCGGCCGGAAGCAAGTCAGGTGTAAACTGGATACGACTATATTTCGCATCGATAAGCTGTGCGAGAGTCTTGATAGCGAGAGTCTTGGCCAGACCGGGGACACCTTCGAGAAGCACATGCCCATTGCTGAGCAATGCTATGAGCAAAGATTCCACGAGATGTTTCTGTCCGACGATGGTCTGATCCATGCCGTGGGTTATGATGTTGATGAAGTCGCTCTTAGAGGCAACCAGAGCGTTGAGATCGCGAATGTTTACAGAGTCGCTCATATAGTTTTTATATGGTTTTTATGTTATTGATTACGTGACAGGATAGTAAGACTTCATTCTTACCTACACAAAGTTACTAAGAAAACAAACAAGGATTCCGAACCAAATGTTAATTTAACCTATAATTGCTTTAGCAGATTGAAGTCTTAACATTTTTTGTATAATAAGAGAGTGCATGTAAAATAAAATTAACACGTCGTCGCTGTTCGGGCGACGACGTGTTATCAGTTTCATAATCAGAATTTGTATTTACGAGACAACTCTCCGATGAGTTTTGAGGCCTTGGCCGCGGTGGCCTGAGGTGTCTCTTCCTCAAAAGTCGATTTGTCAGGTATCAGAACTTTCGTTCCGGGGGCTATCTTGTTCGGATTGCCAAGCCCTGGATTCGCTTCATATATGAAAATCCAATAGTTTTTAACCCCATAATGTTCTTTTGCAAGAATGGCCAGATATCTTTTATTGGTAACGGTGTCGTAAACCGGTTCTGCCTTCTTGGATGATTCCGGCGCGTCTGTCACGACCGTTTCAGGCTCATTGATCGCCGTTCGGATCTCCGGCGTCTCTTCAGGCATCTGTTCATCAGGCATAGGGGTAGTTTCGGTCATTTCAGCAGGTGTTTCTACAACTACTTCCTGACTTTCCTCAACAGTTTCAGTCTCAGGATATTCGAAATCTTCAGGCAGGCTGTATGCGCCCATCGCTTTTCCTGCAAAATATCCTCCGCAGAGGCCTACTATCAGCCCGATCAATATACCTGCGACTAACCACAGCGTACGGTTCTGTTCTGGAGAGGCCGGAGCATCCTGTTCTTCTTCAATTTCTTCAGGGATCGGTTCGTGTTTTAACTCGCCGGCTGGCTCTTCATCCTCGGGCTCGAGCACCGGTGCCGGAACATCTTCCGATACAGCGGTATTTTCACATTCATCTGACACTTCAGACGTGTTATTTTCCGTGTCCTCCGGAACACTGACGGTTATATCCTCAGCTGCAACATCCGGAGTCTGGTCGGGCGTTGCGGTCAATGGAATCTCAGCGGGTTCGGCCACCATCTCCGAACGAAATTCGTTGGGAATCTCGTCGCGGGCGTCATCAGCCGGTAATACTGAAATTTCCTGTTCGGCACCATCGTTAAGTTCTACCGCTTCAAAGGCTGCAAACGGCTCGTTCAGGCATGCGGCCAGTTCAGGTTCAGGTCTGAAAAGAACCGGATGGGAAATATCGGCACCTCTGACGAATGCTCCGAGTCCCTTGATCTCAACTATTTCACCGGAGCTGAGTCCCTGTTCTACCGTTGCGAAAAGTTCATGCAGAAATCTGCGTACATCAGCAGGCGAAATGCCTGTGGCCACCGAGATTTTGGAAATCAGTGAAGGAAGATTAATTGGCTGATTCATCCTTAAAAAGCTTTTTGCGCAACATGGCTGCAGGTGTGAATACTAAAGATATCTGTGGCGGCAACAACATTCGCTTTCCGGATACATGGTCCGTTACCACTTCCTCATCATTTTTGACGGCCGCGAATGTTCCGAATGACGGGATAGCCACATGGTCTCCGTCTGTCGCCGCTTTGCTAACGGCTGAGACAAAAGCTGTAAGCAGATTCCGGACTTCCCCGGAATCTATATCCAGCCTTGCCGAAATATTCTGTACAAGTGTTTTTGTATCCATAATAATATCTTAACTATATCTTCTATATTCTATATTCTATAAATGAGAATTAGCGGTTGCAGTTTATGATTATCGAATGGTCAAGTCTTGTTGAGTACAAGCGGCTACGCCGTTCGCTGCGCACGATGGATTCTACCGGACTATATGCCGCGACATGAACGGTGTCATGAGAGACCGATGATGCATTTATACGGTCGAGCACACACATAAGACGAGCCCTTTTGGCTCGTTCCTCAGCGTCAGTGAACAACGATCTCCTCACAGCACGAATAGGAATCACTTCGTTGATTATTATTCCGGCTTTCTTATATTGGTATCCCTGCTTATAAACACTCCGCAGACATTCGGTAGCCATAGCCACCAGACCGATGGTGTCACAGGTGGCTTCCGGCAACTGACGGAATGCGGAATTATAATATTGTGGCAGATCTTTACGCATGGAGTTCGTATGAAGGAACACCGATATCGATACTGCGGCACAACCCTGGGCGCGCAACTTGCGCGACACTATAGTAGCGAACAAGGCGACCGCCTGACGCAAATCCTCGAAATTTTCAAGCATACGTCCGAACGAACGGGAACAAATCATCTGCTTTTTGGCCGTTTCTTCCTGTTCGACCGAAATGCAGGCATCGCCATTGAGTTCACGCCAGGTCCGCTCACCTACTATATTCAGCATACGCTTTACTCCCGCCTGATCCATATCTGCAAAATCAAGTGCAGTACGTACTCCTATATTGTCGAAGTGACGCCGCAGACGGCGCCCTACTCCCCACACATCCTTTATCGGTGTAAGGCTCAAAGCTTTGCGACGGCGCTCTTCGGAGTCTATAATCGCACAGGAGCGATAGGCCGGATACTTTTTTGCGAATCGCGCGGCCACCTTTGCAAGAGTTTTGGTAGATGCTATACCTAAGGAGGTGGGAATACCTGTACAACGGCGTATTTTCCGCACGATCTCCCTACCTAATACTTCAAGTTCAGAACCGTTAACTCCATCGAGATAAAGAAACGCCTCGTCAATCGAATATATTTCAATTTCGGGTACGATAGACCCGAGTATGGCCATTACGCGGGAGGACATATCACCATAAAGCCTGTGATTCCCTGAAAGTGCCCTGACTCCTTGCCTCAGACACATCTCCTTTATCTGAAAAAAAGGATCACCACGTTTGATGCCGAGGGCTTTGGCCTCGTTTGAGAGCGCAACCACACATCCGTCGTTATTAGATAATACAACGACAGGACGGGCACGAAGCGAAGGGTCAAAAACACGTTCGCACGACACGAAAAAGTTATTGCAATCGATCAGGCCAACCATACATCTCTTTTATTCGTCGGTCTTGCGCTTCTTGGATCGGTTGCGCCGATGCTGTTTGATGGAATGTGTGACTACCCCCCATACTTCAAATTCGCGGTCGGGAGTTACGAGAATGGGATCGAATGATTCATTTGACGGCACGAGCCATACCTGATCTTTTACGAGTGACAAGCGTTTGAGTGTAAACTCGCCGTCGATACAGCAGACGGCCATATCTCCGTCCTTGGGTTCAAGCGAACGATCGATCACGAGCAGATCTCCGTCCTCGATTCCGTCTCCTATCATGGATTCTCCCGACACTCTGGCATAGAAAGTTGATGCAGGATGCTGCACAAGCTCATGATTGAGATCTATGGCTTCCGAAAGATAATCCTGTGCAGGAGAGGGAAATCCGGCCTGAATTCCCATATCAGCTAACGGAAGGCGGACTTGCCCGGTGAGTTCCGGGCGCAAGATATGTATCATAATCTCACCTCGCTTCATGCCGTGGTCATTTAAGATATTCCCTGACATGGAAGCGTGGGCGATGTTTTACCTCGAGAAATATTTTACCGATGTATTCGCCTACTACGCCTAATGACATTAGAATCAGACCACCGAGAAGCCATACGGAAAGAATCAATGAAGTCCAACCGGTGACTGTCCGATGGGTCAGATAGGAGGTGAGCGCCCATATTCCTACTATAATGTCAAGGAACACGATGATGATTCCCAAGGCAAAAATCATGCGCATGGGCCGCGATGTAAACGATGTCACCCCGTCTATGGAGAGAGCCAGAAGTTTGCTGAAATTGTATTTTGTTTCTCCGGCGAGACGTGGATTGCGGGTGAAATACACGATGTCGTAAGGCAACCCGAGACTCTGGACCACTCCGCGCAGAAACATATTACGCTCATCATATCGCTTGAGCATATTGATTGCGCGTCGGCTCATCAGACGGAATTCCGAATGATCGTATAGCACTTTCACTCCCATTGCGCGCTGAATTCTGTAAAACAGATGTGCTGATGTGCGCTTGAACCAGGTATCGCTGTCGCGGCGGGCTCTCACACCATAAACGATGTCCGCTCCACCCACGAACTTTTTAACCATTTCTATTATAGCCTCGGGGTCATCCTGAAGATCAGCATCGATTGTTACAGCACAATCAGCATCATCCGAAGCAATCTCAAGACCGCAGATCATAGCAGGCTGTTGTCCGGCATTCGCCATCAGGGAGATTCCCCGTACACTTTTGTCGGAACTGTTTGCCCGGCGTACCATCTCCCACGTGGCGTCAGAGGAACAATCATCCACAAAAAGCAGATATGATTCCGACGAAATCAGGTTCATGGCTATCATACGGGCACGGAGGTCACCCAACACCCTGAGGGTGTCGGGCAACACCTCCTGCTCGTTAAAGCACGGAACGATTATGGCCAGCCGCGGAGAGGTCATCGCATCAATATGCTCGGGCGATTATGACGCGGCGTTTCGAAGGCTTGCCGGTAACCATGCAGACGCCTTCTTCTTCCTCGCCGTCAAGAGGGATGCAGCGGATAGTGGCTTTTGTCTCGGCTTTGATTTTTTCCTCCGTCTCTGGAGTGCCATCCCAATGACAAAGGAAAAATCCGCCGTTTTCGATTTTTTTCTTGAATTCTTCGTACGAATCCACTTTTTCGATACGGCTGTCGCGCATCTTGAGGGCTTTATCGTATATATTGCTCTGAATCTCTTCCAGCAGATCACGAATGGCTTCGGGAAGGCCTGCTATCTGCATCTGAGACTTTTCGAGAGTATCGCGACGCATAACCTCAACTGTTCCATTCTCGAGATCTCGGGCTCCTATGGCCAGACGAACGGGAACACCCTTCAGTTCGTAATCTGCGAATTTGAAGCCGGGACGACGCTTGTCGTCATCATCATATTTGACGGATATTCCGAGAGCGGCAAGCTGTGCGATAAGAGGTGTTATGGCCTCGGTTATGGCGGCGAGTTGTTCGGTGTTCTTGAATATCGGCACGATCACCACCTGGATGGGAGCCAGATGGGGCGGGAGTACCAGACCGTTATCATCGCTGTGAGCCATGATGAGGGCACCCATCAGACGGGTGGAAACGCCCCATGAGTTGGCCCAGACATATTGAGGCTTGTTCTCTTTATTCACGAATGTGACATCGAAAGCCTTTGCAAAATTCTGACCGAGATTATGTGAAGTACCGCTCTGGAGCGCTTTGCCGTCCTGCATCATAGCCTCGATAGTATAGGTGTTGAGGGCGCCGGCAAAGCGTTCGGTCTCTGTCTTAACCCCGATGATTACGGGCAGACCCATGTATTTTCGGGCAAATTCGGCGTAAAGGTTTATCATCTGTACCGTGCGTGCTTCGCTTTCTTCTGCAGTAGCGTGTGCGCAGTGACCTTCCTGCCACAGGAATTCGGATGTGCGGAGGAACATGCGCGTACGCATCTCCCAACGCATCACGTTACACCACTGGTTGCATATGATAGGAAGATCGCGGTACGAGTGAATCCAGTTTTTATAAGTACCCCATATGATGGTTTCGGAAGTAGGACGGACAATGAGTTCTTCTTCCAGACGGGCTTCCGGATCGACTATCACACCTTTGCCTTCGGGATCGTTTTTTAGACGATAATGTGTCACTACGGCACATTCTTTAGCGAATCCCTCAACATGTTCAGCCTCGCGGCACAGGAAAGATTTGGGGATGAGCAGTGGAAAGTACGCGTTCTTGACACCGGTCTGCTTGAACATATGGTCAAGAGTCTGCTGCATCTTCTCCCAGATGGCATAGCCATAAGGTTTTATTATCATGCAGCCACGTACGGCCGACTGCTCGGCCAGATCGGCTTTGACTACCAGTTCGTTGTACCATTGTGAATAGTTCTCGGCACGTTTGGTAAGGTGTTGCAGTTCGATTGCCATTTTCTTAATATCTTGATTAGATTTGCGTTAGTGTTTTTGATTGGTTCGTACATGCGATAGTCAGCCAATCATGGTTGACGCGTCGCGAATTAGATGCAAAGTTACAATAAAAACGTGAAACTATTATAAAGATAGCATGCTTTTTTCATTTATCGTTGTGGCATAAGACGTTTATGATGTCTCACGGGCGCATATATTTGGCTTTTTTATGGTTTTTTACCATATTGACTGCATGTTATTCTATCAAAAATGAGTAAATTTGCATCTTGCAAAGATTTTGTTATGCCAATCATACTTTTCGATGACCCGAAGGTGCGTCTACAGCTCCTTCCGATTACATTTACCCGACCTGTGGGTGCATTGCGCATGGGACTGCTGACAATGTGGCAGCGATGGCGGTATTTTTTCAATACCGATTTTTTCTGGCAGACAGAGCCTTACCTGCACGCAATGTTCCCGGAATATACGGGTCATGATATCGACGATACCCTATGGATCGCCGGTCACGTTGTTGCGACCGAACATCTGGCTGCCGCGATCGCTGCTCTCACGCCGGGACAACAGCTTGAATACGATGGCCGGATTATAGCCCGACGAGGTTCTCAAACCAGAGAGACCCTCGGTTATGATGGAGATCTTATTCTGATTGAGCGGGTATACGATATTTTCAGATATAATGATAGGGTCATCGCGCATGATTTCGACTTGGTTACATCGGGCCGTCAGTCAGGGCCGGTTTCAGACACGAATACGGTCATCGGTCCATGTGATATGATCTTTGTAGAGAATGGCGTAAAGGCTGAAGGTGCGATTTTCAACACCACGAACGGTCCGATATATCTCGGTGAGAATTGTGAAGTGATGGAAGGCAGCTGTCTGCGCGGTCCTATTGCCATCGGGGAGCACTCGGTAGTGAATATGGGTACCAGAATATATGGTGCCACTACACTCGGACCTTACTGCAAAGTGGGTGGTGAACTCAACAACGTGGTCATGATCGGATATGCTAACAAGGCTCACGACGGATTCCTTGGAAATGCTGTAATCGGTGAGTGGTGCAACCTCGGAGGCGGGACTGTGGCGTCGAATCTAAAGAACGACTATTCCGAGATAAAACTCTGGGATTATGCCACGCATCGATTTCTGCGCACCGGTCTTCAGTTCTGCGGTCTTATAATGGGAGACCACTCCAAAAGTGCGATCAACACCACTTTCAATACAGCTACGGTTGTAGGTGTAGGCTGCAATATCGTTAGCGAAGGCATGCCTCGGGTATTCATACCGTCGTTTTCGAAAGGTGGAACAGCCGGATTCGAGAATGTGAACCTGAATGAGTTCTTTACCATAGCAGCCAGAGTAATGGGGCGCCGTGGAGTTGAACTTACGGAATCGTATCGTAATATGTGTTCCGAAATATTCAATTTTGCCGACAGATTCAAATAGATGTAAAATATAGAAACAATATAAAATCAATAAACCAATTAATATGACTAAAAAACTCGCATTAGTTTTGGCTGCCACAGGAGC
Organism: uncultured Bacteroidales bacterium; assembly: GCA_947175575.1. GTDB lineage: Bacteria > Bacteroidota > Bacteroidia > Bacteroidales > Muribaculaceae > CAG-873. The sequence continues at coordinate 100,090 of CAMWNG010000001.1, forward strand.
GCTCGCCGTACAGGCCGCGCCATATCAGGCCAAGGCCAAATCCTACCTGGAGCATCAGGCTGCGAATCCTATGCGTTATGCGCGTCATCTGAAGAGCGCATCCGTTATGGACATCATGGCCTTGAATGAGCCGAAAGGTAAAAAGATTTCCCCCTCAAAACAGCTTCCGCAGGCTGATCTCTATTCGTTTCTTGACGGGCCTAAAGGCGAACTGTGGGCATGTACATACGATTTCGAGACCGAAACCATACAGCATGATTATTATGTAGAAACCAAGCTGCATGGGGTAACCGTCACCGTTTTCGACTCTAATCTGGAAGAAGTCGGTAAGGTCGTTGATCACTTTGATCCTGCAGAAGGACAGTCAGGAATCGCGCAGATAATGATTGATCCTGTACTTACCCAGCGCTTCTTCAACTTCGATCAGGCTTACGAGCTTGCAGTAATGGTGTCTTACAACACTCCTGAATATATCAATCAGAACAAGACTTATATCTATTCAGTAGGTGCTGATCTCGATGCCGACGGTCACACTCCGCGTTTAGCTGAATTCGATGGATATATCGTTTCTTCTGTAGACGCAGGAACCGACAAGTGGAGCGAAGATTTCTACATAACTTTCGTTACCGAATCCGGCTACGATGATAATGCCACAACATTTGAAGAATATGTCGCAAGCCAGAAATACATTGCCGAGACATATAAAAAGGCCGGTTGGGGAGGCGGTCCCGAACCCATCGGTAAGGTTGAGATCAGCGTAGCAAATCTACCCGGCGACATGATGTCCTGCCCGTTCATGTTATCATCATTGGTCAATGGCCAGCCCACCTTCATAGTGCAACAATATGAAAAGTGGTTCTTCAACAATGCCATCGGTCCTATCGGAGACCACATGGAGGATGATGAGGAAGGAATGCCGACGGAGAACAATAATCTTATTGTAGATGTTTACACCTACCCTCGTATGGGAAGCGACTGGATTCTCGACCATACCACAAAAGTGCCGTGTGTTCAGGAGGACGACATCGCGGACGTAGTCTTCCGCTATTATGGTATCGGTAATCTTACTTATGAGCAGGATTATCGTCCGGACGGTTCGTTGCGTATGTCGATATACAAGTACCGGCTTTCTGACGACGATAATTATCTCGAGACCTATGTTCTCTACGATAAAGACGGTCAGGAGATCGCCACATTGGCTGAAAATGCTTCAAGCTATATTCTCATGAGCGAAGTTCCCGGACAGGAAGATCAGGCTATGTTCATTGATCTCAATTCAATTACGGATGAGAATCCCGATGCCACAGCATCGTTCTATTTTGTGAATCTCGAATCCGGTGAACGTGTACTTGAAATTTCTAATGTAGTCGATCGTTTCACACTCAGGGCTAATGTTGACCGTGTGCCATTCGGGAACACATACCGATATGCATTCGAAACCAATCAGACAGATGTAGATGATGATTTCAACGTATGGGAAAACATACTATGGCTGGATGCAGACGGCCAGGTCGTAAGGGTTGACAAGATCAATCTCGGACCAAGCGTTGCCCTTGCCAAGGTGTATCTCGACCAATCTGTCCTTAATCCCTATCTTTTCGATACTGATGACGCTCAGGAGTATCTCTGGCTCGTCAAAAGATACATAAACTTGACCGGAAGTGAAACCGTTACCGAACTGGTTATAGGTTCAGCCAACGGAAACACTCTTCTGATTCTCGGTCCTGACGAAAGCAAGGGCAGACTGAATACAATCAGCACTCTCAAGACAGATACTCAAAATCCTTTACTTTGGGTTTCGTATGTTAATGACAACGATCTTTATAATCAGGATTTTTATGAACTTCCGTTCAACACACTGAAAGGCTCCGGCACCGAAGCCGATCCCTATAAGCTGGCTACAATCGGCGATTTTTTACATATCGGTAAGAACCTCAATGCATATTATGTTCTTACAGATGACATTGATGCCTCTGTAGTCATATTCAACACGATCTCCGGAACATTTACCGGTAAACTTGACGGAGCCGGACACTCTATCAATAATCTTGCAATCGCCGGCAATGGTTCTATTTTCAGCAGCCTTACACAAGGTGCGGAAATCAAGAATCTATATATTAATAATGTGAAGATTCTGTCTAACGGAACTACTACCGGCACTCTTGCCTCCACGGCATCGGAAGCAAAGATAGACAATGTTCACATCCTTGGGCTTACAGCGTCTCTGGAAGGTACCGTGACTTTCGGCGGTCTTCTTGGCGGAGCTTATCTTCATTCCACAATAAGCGACTGTTCTGTCAGCGCTGCAAATATCAACGCTCCTAACAGTTCTGATCTGGGTGGTGTATGCGGTGATATGCGTACAGGTGCTACAATTTCATCTGCATCATTCGCAGGATCAATTCATGCCGGTTCTTATGTCGGAGGTATTGCCGGATCTATGAATTCGGACAACACTATCTCGGACTGTCATGTCGATGCAGACATCGTCGCTCTAAATACAGTAGGTGGTATCGCCGGATATCAGAATACAGGTCTCATAACACGTTGTTATGTGGAAGGATCAGTTGAAGCTGTCGGAAATCCTGCTGCTTCATATGATTTCGGTCCCGCAGCCGGCGGTATTCTCGGATACCTGAATTGTGAAGGCTCAGTACTTTCATCATCGAACGTAGAAGCTGTGTTGAAAGACAATATGGTGGCTCTTTCCTCTCTTAAAGGTTACACCCCCAAAACGCAGGATAACACGACCGCGACTTTACATCGTATTGCCGGTCGTACAATCTTCAACCAAGAGGCAGATGAAACCACCGGCTCATGGGCTGCTGATCCGCGCCTGAGCAATAACTTTGCGCTGGCATCCATCCCGGTTAATGACAATATCGAAGCAACTGAAAACTCTACCGAAGGAAAGAGTGTTGAAGTTTCCGCGCTCAATCAGGATTGGTTCAAGAATTCGCTGGGATTCCAATATGGCGATACCGCTCCGTGGAATGATTCTACTGATGCCGACCCTGCACTAAATCACGAACAACTCAATGTCTGTGTACCTGCAAAAGTTACGGCTCCTGAAAACACGAAGTTTGTAATCAATGTCATTCTTGCCGGTCGAGAAATTTATACTGAAGAAACTGCGATGGAACAGTTCTCGTATGACTGCGATGAACAGTATCTGGCGCCTACAGGTGTATTCTCTCTTGTGAACAATGTGCTCGGAGTGGAATTCGAGGCATACAAGCAGGGTGAAGTTCCTGTCACCATCTGTGGAGCGAAGTGTCTCGTTACCATCACTGAAAACCTGGGTGTGTCCGATAACGTAATCGAAGAATCCAAATCAGTGCTCACATTCTCCGGAACCAATGTACAGGCCTACGGAGCATGCATCACTGTGTACAATCTCCAGGGTGTAGCCGTCAAAGCCGGACAAGACAGCGTCTATGTTTCCACACTTGCCAATGGTGTATATGTAGCCGTTGCCAACGGAGAATCCCTGAAATTTTTGGTAAAATAATTTATTATTAACTACCTGATTTATAGAGTCGATACCCGTGAGGTGTCGACTCTATTCAATTTATTGTAGAACAAATTTGCAACTTGAATGTTTAGATGGTATAAGACCTTATACTAACCCTTAAATTTCATCAGATATGATTAAAGCAATGCTTATTGCCGGTGCCGGAGGTTTCGTAGGCACATGTGGACGCTATTTAGTAGGAAAATGGGCCGCTGGAATGTGGCATGGTGCATTCCCGATGGGAACTTTCCTTGTAAACGTGATCGGCTGTTTCATCATCGGCCTCTTTTTCGGTTTGCTTGAAAAGGCACATGTAATGACTCCCGGTGAAAACGTATTGCTTATCACGGGCTTCTGCGGTGGCTTCACCACTTTCTCGTCGTTCGCTGATGACATGTGGGTGCTGGGTAACAAAGGCGATTGGGCAACCTTCGCTCTCTATCTCGCCGCCAGCGTAATTCTTGGTATTCTCCTCGTCTGGGCAGGTCGCGCCATTATCCGCTGATTCCCGATTTAATGATAAATGTAAAGCGTTCGGATGTCCCGGACGCTTTTGCCATATATATGAAAAAATTTAATCACCCAATATAGACAAAGTTAATAGGAAAATTTGTAACTTTGCAAAACGGAATATCGTGTCCGATTGTTTTAGCTAAATGAACACCCTGACTCAAACGATAGCAATAAGTAAAGACACAGTGGCCGAACTGCCGGTAGTGAACTATACCGGCAAGATAACATTGGTCGACACTCCTGAAAAGGCACGAGATGCAATCAGGGTACTCACCGACGCACGCGTTGTAGGTTTCGATACGGAAACGCGTCCGTCTTTTCAACGTGGACGCACGCATAATGTAGCCCTGCTCCAATTATCCACTGAAGATCATTGCTATCTGTTCAGATTGAACAAACTCGGAATTTCAGAACCACTTAAGGATTTTCTTCAGAATCCGGAAATAATCAAGATCGGCCTCTCGGTGCACGATGACTTCTCCGTAATGCGTCGGCTGGCTCCGGATCTTGACCCTGCCGGATTCATTGATCTTCAGGAATATGTCAAATATTTCCACATCAACGACATATCCCTTCAGAAAATTTATGCGATAGTCTTCAGTGAGAAAATCTCGAAACAACAGCGTCTGACAAACTGGGAAGCTGAACATCTCACTGAAAATCAGCAGAAGTATGCCGCCCTTGACGCCTGGGCGTGTCTGCGGCTTTATCGTACGCTACGTTCCGGTCGGTTTCATCCCGATGAATCTCCGTATATAGTAGATCGCTGCCAGCTATGTTCGTCGCAGAACAATCAGCTCATTGGGCCTAAACAAGCGGCCGAACACGCTGCGGCACTCAAACGCGCCGAAGAAAAACAAGCCGCACAGATAGCTATGGCATCCGCGGCCAAAGAGGCTGCCGAGAGAAATGAGAATACGAAAACATCCTCGGGAAAAAAGAAGACCGTCGCACATCGCAAGCGTGCCGCTTCCACGCATCGTTCACGCAAAACTACATCCGGGAAAAATGAAAATTAATCGTCCGGTATTCATTCCTCTCGTCCTTACGGTATATCTGGTGATAATGTCTGTAATCGGTCTTGAAGGACTTCGCAACGGCCAAACATCCTTTATACAGTACATCGGGACCATCGTTATTACAGCAGGTATTATAATTCTGCTTCATTTTCATCTGAAGAAACGCGAGCGCTTACGTGCACAGCGGCTCAAAGACTTGGAAAATAATTCTGAAAACAAATAACACACTCTATATTATGTCAAAAAAAGCACTCCTGATCATCCTTGACGGATGGGGCATCGGCGACAAAAAACATGACGATGCCATATTCTCAACTCCTACCCCGTATTGGGATTATCTTCTCAAGACCTATCCTCATTCGCAACTCAAAGCCGGTGGTGAAAGCGTAGGTCTGCCTGACGGTCAGATGGGTAACTCTGAAGTCGGTCACCTCAATATCGGTGCCGGTCGTATCGTATATCAGGACCTTGTGAAAATCAACAAGGCTATCGAATCTGGTGAGATTCTCGATAATCCCGAAATCAAGTCGGCGTATGAATATGCACGCAAAACCGGAAAAGGACTGCATCTGATGGGTCTGACCTCTAACGGCGGTGTACATTCCTCGCTCGATCATGTGTTTGCGCTATGTGACATCGCGAAGAAATATGAACTTGAAAATGTATTCCTGCACTGCTTCATGGACGGTCGTGACACTGACCCTCGCAGCGGCAAAGGATTCATCGAACAACTTCAGGAGCATTGCGGTAAATCAGCCGGGCAGATCGCTTCTATCATAGGACGTTATTATGCCATGGACCGCGACAAACGCTGGGATCGTGTCAAAGTGGCCTATGATCTCCTTGTCGATGGTAAAGGCGAGCAGGCCACCGATATGGTTGCCGCTATGCAAAAGAGCTATGATGAAGGCGTCACCGACGAGTTCATCAAACCCATAAACAACTCCACGGTCGACGGAACAATCAAGGATGGTGATGTGGTAATATTCTTCAATTACCGCAATGATCGCGCTAAAGAACTCACCTCCGTCCTCACCCAGCATGACATGCCCGATGAAGGCATGCACACCATTCCCGGTTTGCAATATTATTGCATGACTCCCTATGATTCGTCATTCAAGGGCGTTCATATACTTTTCGACAAACAGGATGTAACTAACACGCTCGCTGAACTTCTGTCGTCCCTCGGCAAGAAACAGCTTCATATTGCGGAAACCGAGAAGTATGCTCACGTGACATTCTTCTTCAATGGCGGCCGTGAAAATCCGTTCGAAGGTGAGGATCGTATTCTGGTTCCATCACCCAAGGTGGCCACCTATGACCTGAAACCTGAGATGAGCGCCTATGAAGTGAAAGACAAGCTTGTGGATGCGATCAAAGAAGACAAATATGACTTTATCGTAGTCAATTTTGCCAACGGCGATATGGTCGGTCACACAGGAGTATATCCCGCGATTCAGAAAGCTGTAGAGACTTTGGACAATTGCCTGAAAGACGTTGTAGAAGCAGCGAAAAGCACCGGTGACTATGAAGTGATCATCATTGCAGATCACGGTAACGCTGACCATGCTGTTAATCCCGACGGTACACCGAATACGGCCCATTCGCTCAACCCGGTGCCCTTTGTATATGTTACAGAGAATTCGGATGCGAAAACAGAAGACGGCATTCTTGCTGACGTCGCACCCTCGATTCTGCACATAATGGGTATACAGCAGCCGTCAGAAATGACAGGTAAGGATCTTATAAAATAAATTCATAATAACAGTCTCATAGCGGTGTCGATTGTACCGACACCGCTATGTTTACACATTATACATCTCTTACACTAAATGTCGAGAAAGCGTAAACCCTACCCCATGATTGAGGGGGTCTGCATTACCGATGTGGCGGCTGAAGGCAATGCCCTCGGTCGCGTGGATGATATGGTAATCTTTGTCCCCTATGGTGCTCCGGGCGATGTGGCGGATATTCAGATCACCAAAAAGAAAAAATCGTATGCCGAAGGACGCATCGTCCGTATCACTAAACCCGGAGAGTGCCGCATAGATCCTCGTTGCTCCCATTTCGGCACATGCGGAGGTTGTCGATGGCAGCATCTGCCCTACGAGGTGCAGCTTGCCTGCAAGCAGAAACAAGTTGTCGACGCGCTGACACGTATTGCCAAGGTAAAACTGCCGGAAGTGTCTCCGATCAAAGGAAGCGCAGAGATTTGGGAATATCGAAACAAGATGGAGTATACGTTCTCAAACCGTAAATGGCTTACACCGGAACAGATGGCTTCCGGGCAGGTTTTCGATGACCGTGATGGTGCAGGATTCCATATACCCGGAGCTTTCGACAAAGTGCTTGATATAGACCGTTGTTTTTTGCAGGATGATTTTTCAAACCGCCTGCGCAAGTTTGTTAAAGAATTCGGTAAAACCAACGGACTCAGTTTTTATGATCTCAAAGCTCAGAGCGGTCTTCTCCGTACGCTGATGGTCCGCATCGCATCAACCGGAGAAATCATGGCAGTGATGTGTTTCGGTGAAGATAAACCGGATGATGTCAAAAAAGTGATGGATGCTGTCAGAACTGAATTTCCTGAGATAACGTCATTGATGTATGTTATAAATCTGAAAGTAAACGATACTATAACTGATCAAGACATCATTTTGCACAGTGGTCGCGATTACATTGAAGAAGAGATGGAAGGACTACGTTTCCGCATCGGCCCGAAGTCTTTTTATCAGACAAATTCCAGACAGGCTTACGAACTGTATAAGGTAGCGAGAGACTTCGCCGGACTAACAGGCAATGAACTTGTTTACGACCTGTATACCGGAACCGGAACCATCGCAAACTTCGTAAGTCGACAAGCTCGACACGTTATCGGTATTGAATATGTGCCTGAAGCAATCGAAGACGCCAAACTCAATTCCGCCGTCAACGGTATCGGGAATACTGAATTTTATGCCGGTGATATGAAAGACGTCCTCACCGACGACTTTGTCACTGAACACGGACGTCCTGATGTAATGATAGTTGACCCTCCGCGAGCAGGAATGCATCAGGATGTGGTTGATGTTATATTGAATGCAGAACCGGGGCGAATTGTCTATGTCAGCTGTAACCCGGCCACTCAGGCACGAGATATCGCGTTGCTCGACTCAAAATATGAAGTGACGGCCGTACAGCCTGTCGATATGTTCCCACATACTCACCATGTCGAGAATGTGGTACGGCTCGAATTACGTCACTGACCTATATTCGAGTTATAAAATCGTTCATCGCCGGTAACCTCCTGCCCTACCCATGAGGGTAATTCGACTGATGAGGCTTCACAAGGCAATTCAACTTCGGCAATGGTTGGCGCAAGCGGACTGATGAATTCATCTACTTCCCATGTGAGACCGCCGCTACCCGGGACAATGAATCTCCGCTTAATTATCACACCGGTGCAAGCCTTTTTCAGCATTTTCCGGGCGTCGGTCTCCGGTATCTCATATTCCCATTCATCGCGCACGGAACCCTTATTACGTGTCTTGACGGTAAGGAAAGCTCTTTCATCGACAATCCGTACACGCACCGTACGGTCTGGATCGCGGTTAAGGTAGCCTTGTTCGATGTTTCGTACAACTATACACTGGTTGCGGTAATCATTTGATATAACCAAGAATTTTCGTTCTATTTCTTTTGCCATTTTAGCCCGTTTGAATACTGTTGCAAATATACGCATTCGATTTGGATTGACGATATTGTCAGCGTTACTTTTATTCACGATACTTCCTGTTGAAGCCGTGGACGGCTACTTCGTGCGCGGAATAGTACGCGATTCGATAACGGACGAACCACTTCCCTATGCATCTGTCATTATTGGAGAAAGCGGTCGCGGAACAGTTTCAGACAATAACGGTGTGTTCGAATTCACTGTGCCGTCATCAACAAGTTCATTTCAGGTGAGCTATATGGGATATGAAAAAAAAATCATTCCGGTAAAGCGTGGCATGGTGAACATGTATGCCGTCTATCTGTCGCCTACATCGACCGGGCTTAAGGAAATAGTTGTCCATAAAGGGAAGTATTCCAAGAAAAATAATCCGGCGGTTGATTTTTTGAATCGACTGAAGGAAATGTCTGCCATGTCAGACCCTCGTACAAGACCATTTTACTCATATGATAAATACGAGAAGATTAATCTTGGACTTAATAACTTTACAGTGGAAGATAAGAACTTTCTTAAAGAAAAATTCCCTTTTCTGGTTGAATATGTTGACACATCGGAGGTTTCAGGAAAACCTTACCTAACACTTTTGGTTAAAGAAAAGAAATCAGGTATTTATCACCGTTCCGATCCTGAACATGATCTTGAAATTGTTGAAGGAATACGGAGTGCCGGGGTCGATCAGATATTGGATGGTGAGTCAACTCGAACATTTTTCGAAGACGTGATGCGTGAGGTGGATCTGTATTCTAATGACATTACGCTCATGCAGAACCGATTTGTGAGTCCGCTTGGACGTCTGGCTCCGGATTTCTATAAATTTTATCTCACGGATACTGTTGACGTAGGGGGAGAACGGTGTTCAGTGCTATCATTCTATCCACACAATAAATCATCTTTCGGATTCATAGGACATATCTATGTGCCTGTCGATAGGGAGGATATGCCGGTGAGAAAAGTCGATATGCACGTACCTTCCGACATAAACCTCAACTTTGTTGATAATCTGTACATTTCACAGACCTATCTCGAATCCCCGGATGGTGCGCGTTTGAAACATACAGATGATCTGACCGTTGAGTTAAGCATTGCGGGTAAAGGACAGTTATACGCATCGCGGCGGACTATACTTAACAACCATTCATTTAATCCTGTACCGGATACAGTGTTCAACTCAACCGGTCCGACACCGGATGAACTCGAAAGAGATTCTGCATATTGGGCGCAGGTGCGTCCAATTGATGTGGGCCGTGGAGATGTCGGTGCAGCACACTTGATGGATCGCTTGCGTCGCGTACCACTTTATTACTGGACTGAAAAAATCCTTAAGTTCGCTTTTACCGGATATGTCAACACTTCCGAACATTCCTATTTCGATGTTGGTCCACTCAACTCTGTATTAAGCTTCAATAACCTCGAAGATATCAGACTTAGGATAGGCGGTATGACAACGGCGCATCTGTCGCCACATTGGTTCGGCAGATTTTATGTGGCATACGGATTTTTCGATCATCGGTGGAAATATCAGGCCGAGGCTGAATATTCCTTCAACCGGAAGCGATATCATTCACGGGAATTTCCTGTCCATGCTTTGAGGTTCACCACTTCATACGACTTCGAGAGACCTGGACAGAATTATTCGTTTACCTCAGGAGATAATATCGTTTTGTCGCTTAAACGAAAAAGCGATGACAGGGCTGTCTACCGTAATCGTCAGCTGTTGGAATATATCTGGGAAAACGAATCACATTTTTCGGTTAATATGGCCGTCGAGCATATTCATCGAACTCCGGCCCATAGCATGCCGTTGATCACCGGTTACGGTCAGATTATCGAATCGCTTAATACGAATGCCGCGACACTGACGTTACGCTACGCACCCGGTGAGAAATTTTTTCAAACAAGGACCTACCGCATTCCGGTCAACTTGGATGCTCCGGCCGTATCACTTCGCCAGACCTATGCCCCGAGACATCTGTGGGGCACTCGTTATGGTGTTAACCGCACCGAAATAGATGTCTCCAAACGATGGTGGTTCTCTGCTTTTGGATACCTTGACACCTATGCAGGAGGAGGTCATTGCTGGGGTGAGACGTCTTTTCTCGATTTATACACACCTGAGGTGAATTTGTCGTATATTATTCAGCCTCGCAGTTTCGCGTTGATGAACCCTATGGAGTTCGTAGCATCAACGTGGGCATGGTGGGACTTCACATATTGGGCCAACGGAGCCATCTTTAACTATATTCCCGGTATACGCAAACTGAAACTCCGTGAAGTTTTCGGTTTCCGCGGTTATTGGGGAAATCTGGATGCCTCCTCTAATCCATCGGATAACAAGGAATTGCCCGTGCTTCCTGACGGCACGGATGCCATCCGGCTCGATCACGGCCCGTATATGGAAGCCTCAGTAGGACTTGACAATATATTCAGAGTTTTACGACTTGATTATGTATGGAGACTGAATTACCGGCATACTCCCTACTCCATTAACCGGTCCGGCATAAGGGTGGCTCTCCATTTCACTTTTTGATTTGTGAATTTTAATAAAAATAGCTACCTTTGTAAACTTAAAGTCAAGTTGATATGAAAGGTATTGTTCTGGCCGGTGGATCCGGTACACGATTATATCCCATAACCAAAGGTGTGTCAAAACAGCTTCTGCCGATTTATGACAAACCGATGGTATATTATCCCATTGCTACGCTGATGCAGGCAGGTATACGTGAAATCCTGATTATATCCACACCACTGGATCTCCCGGGATTCAGACGCTTGCTGGGTGATGGTTCTGACTATGGGGTAAAATTCCAATATGCAGAACAGCCTTCGCCTGACGGACTTGCTCAGGCCTTCGTAATAGGACGTGATTTTATTGGTGATGATGACGTTTGTCTCGTTCTGGGGGACAACATCTTTCATGGAGCGGATTTTATACCCCGGCTTGCAGATGCCGTTCAAACGGCATCTGCGGATGACAAAGCCACTGTATTCGGGTATTGGGTAAATGATCCCGAACGCTACGGAGTGGCGGAATTCGATTCAGACGGAAATTGCATCAGCATAGAGGAAAAACCTGAAAATCCCAAAAGTAATTATGCCATCGTCGGATTATATTTCTACCCGAACGATGTTGTAAAGGTCGCTGCCGAGATACGTCCTTCCGACCGTGGCGAATATGAGATTACCTCTGTCAACAGCCATTATCTCGCACAGCGACGGCTTAAGGTCCAACTTCTGCCACGAGGTTTCGCATGGCTTGACACCGGTACACACGATTCATTGGCAGAAGCGTCCATATATGTTGAGGTGCTGGAAAAACGCCAGGGACTAAAGATTGCATGCCTCGAGGGTATCGCTTACCGCAAAGGCTGGATTACAAAAGAGCAGTTGATGGAGATCGCAAGACCAATGCTTAAGAATCAGTATGGTCAATATCTCATGAAAGTTATAACCGAGTTAGAGCATAGCTGCGATATAAATCTCTGATTGAATGAATATCATTAAAACACATATCGCCGGAGTTCTCATTCTGGAGCCACGCATATTCAAAGACTCCAGAGGATATTTTTACGAGAGCTATAACAAAAAAGAATTCGACAGGATGGTCGGTACTACTGACTTCGTACAGGATAATATATCATGTTCGCGTCGAGGAGTAATGCGAGGACTGCATTTCCAGCGCCCCCCTCATGCTCAGGCCAAGTTAGTGAGATGTATGGAAGGTGCAGTTCTTGATGTAGCTTTGGATATAAGAGTCGGCTCGCCTACATACGGCCAATATGTCTCATGTCTTTTGACCGGTGACAATTTCAGGCAATTTTTTATCCCGCGTGGCTTCGCACACGGCTTCGTCGTCTTATCAGATAAGGCGGTGTTTCAATACAAATGCGACAATTTCTATGCGCCGGATGCGGAAGGAGGTATAGACATCTGCGATTCCTCACTTAATATCGATTGGGGTCTCGATCCTTCTGAAGTGATTCTGAGCGATAAAGATTCCGGACATCCGTTGCTGTCTGAATTCGTCTCGCCTTTTACATACGAAAAGTAAACCAAATTACTGCCACATGAAACGAAATATTCTGATTACCGGAGGTGCCGGTTTCATCGGCTCGCACGTTGTCAGACTCTTTGTGAACAAATATCCTGACTATCGCATAATCTGTCTTGATCTGCTTACCTACGCCGGGAATCTGGAAAATCTTGCAGATGTCGAGCACAGAGAAAACTATGCATTCGTCAAAGCCGATATTGCGGACCTTGACGCCATGCGAGATGTAATGAAAAAATATGATATCGATGGTGTGATTAACCTCGCAGCCGAAAGTCATGTCGACCGGTCCATAACCGATCCCTTCTCTTTTGCCAGAACGAACGTGATGGGCACACTTGCATTGTTGCAGGCCGCTAAAGAATATTGGATGCAGTCTCCCGGCGGTTTTGACGGTAAGATGTTCTATCATATCTCCACCGATGAGGTCTACGGTTCGCTTCCGGTAGATTGTCCCGACGGAACTGTGCCGCCTTTCTCGGCTCATTCATCGCGTGAAGGTCAGGTGGCATACGGTAGCAGTTATTTCACTGAACAGTCGGCCTACTCTCCACATTCTCCATATTCGGCCTCGAAAGCATCCTCAGATCATTTCGTGCGTGCATTCCACGATACATACGGAATGCCTACTGTCATCTCGAATTGTTCCAATAATTACGGTCCCTACCAGTTCCCGGAGAAGCTAATTCCTCTGTTCATAAATAATATACGCAAAGGCCTTCCGCTGCCTGTTTACGGAAAAGGCCTGAATATACGCGACTGGCTTTATGTCGAGGATCATGCCCGGGCCATCGACCTAATTTTCCATAACGGCTCACCATCTGATACCTACAATATCGGAGGCTTCAATGAATGGAAAAACATTGATCTGGTGCGCTTGCTGGTCAAGGTCACTGACCGTGTGCTCGGAAATCCGGAAGGATACTCGGAGCATCTGATAACCTTTGTGACAGATCGTCCCGGACACGATGCCCGGTATGCCATCGACTCGCGAAAACTCCAGGCTGGCCTCGGCTGGGAACCCTCTCTGCAATTCGAGGAAGGCTTGGAACGTACTGTCCGGTGGTATCTGAGTCATCAGGAATGGCTTGACCGCATAACGTCGGGCGAATACGTGAAATATTACGAAACTATGTACAGCAACCGCTAATCATATATGAAGAATCTTGCCGTAATCTTTCTGACGCTTTTAATGCTGCTCACGTCGGGCGTGCAGAATCGCGTTTATGCCATGAAGCACACTGACGAAGTAATGGCCAATATCAGACATCATCTTTCTACTATCAATGAGCCGGCCGATTCATTGCCCCCGCTGTTGAATCTTTTTGATCTCGAACAGGCTGTTGGATTGAGAAAGAATTACGACTCGCTCGCGGTGGTGATTTACGATGTTGCGCTTAGGGCCGGAAACTCTACAGTAGCACTCGAGATGTTGCGTCATCAGGCAAATTCTGTCAACACCAAAGGTTTGAATCTTAAGAAGCTTCTTAAAGAGACAGAGCGGTTCGAAGGGCATGCTGATAAGAAAGCAACCGAGACATTCATCCTCATGCGGTTAAACCGATATTATACTTATTTGACTGACGCCGACTCCACCCAGACTCAGTTTCAGGAACAATTGAGAGAGATTACGGTTGCTCCTCCCAAAGACATTTATGATAATATCGTTAAACTTCATGCAGTGTGTATGCATCTTTCGAAAGAAAAATCACGAGAGCTGCTTCCCAAATATTTCGGCAGACTTGAAACCCTTGTTGATTCGGTTCACGATCGTACTCATGCTCTTGCAAGCACAGTGTATCTCCATTCGGCACTTGCTTATTCGGATGCTGACGTCACTGACCGCGCGTTGGAATCTGATCGTAAACTGCTTGAGCTGATGGACACCATGGACATGCAATATGAAGCCGCAGGACGTCCGTTCAGAGAATATGGTAATGCCAAATACATGGCATATAGACGCATGCTTCGAAACTGGCGCGACCTATCTTCATCCGAACTTGAAAATCTGTATGCGAAAGCAAACGAGGCCGCGGCCAATGCACCGCAGGCACAGATTGCCGATCGACTCAATCCTCTTGTCGATATATACTACAACATGGGTAAGAAGAATTATTCCGAGGCAAAACCCTTGTTGGAAAAAGCTCTTGCAAGAGCTGATAACAACTCGCGGCGCACTGAATTGTTACGCGACATGATGATCGTTGCTAAAGCTACCGATGACACCGAAACATACATGAACATCGCTGATGAGTATGTCCAGCATCTGCATACTATTCTAAACAACAGACTTCAGGAACGCTATAAAGAATTACAGGTCGCATACGACATCAATCAATTTAAATCTGAGATTACTTCTCTTAAAAACGAGAAAAAAAATACACAGATCGGTTTTCAACGCACGATTATATGGATTTCGCTGAGTGCTTTGCTTGTTCTTCTTATTCTTTTGTTTTTCCTTATCAGGCAATACTCTCATTCGAGAAAACTCGCTCAGAATCTTGCGCAGATAAACAAGGCATTGGTCAAGGAAAGCGAATCACTCAGAAAATCAAAAGCTGAGATTATCGAGATGCGCGACGAGGCTCAGAAGGCCAATCAGTTCAAGACTACATTCATGCGCAACCTCGGACGAGAAATTTCCGTACCCCTCAATTCGATAGTAGAACACTCGCGCCTTATTGTCGATTGCATCGACTCCACCAACAAACCCTATCTGACCCAGTATGCCGAAATGATCCAGTTCAACGGAGATTATATAACAACTGTGGTCAATGATGTGCTGCATCTCGCACAGCTCGATTCCGATTCCCTCAGCCTGTCGCGTTCACTTGTCGATATTCGTAAGATAGCGGAACTGGTTATTGATACCGTCACACCGGAAATTAAGGAAGATGTGAAACTCGTTTTCGACCCGGATTCCGTGAATCCCATAATCTATACCGATCCCCGGCGCGTTCAGCAGATTCTGATGAATGTCGTTTCGAACGCTGCGAAATTCACTGCTTCAGGAACCGTTACCTTGCAATGCAACTTCGTAAATCAGGGTAAGATGGTGGCTATTTCAGTGACTGACACCGGTGTCGGCATCGATCCGAAATACAAGGATGTAATTTTTGACCGTTTTGTAAAGATAGATGACAACACTCCCGGTGCCGGACTTGGTCTTCCGCTCGCACGCATGCTCGCACGACTTCTCGGAGGTGACTTGACATTTGATTCCAATTACCGTAAAGGGGCGCGATTCGTATTAACCATACCAAATACCACCAAATAAGGTTGTTTCGGATGGCTGAAAAGTTTCTTGAGCAGATAGCCCGCAATTATACAGCTCCGGAACGCATCGGTTCTCTGGGCGATATACTTTTTATAATGCCGAATAAACGCTCCGGCATGTTTTTGAAACATTATATTCAGAAACATGCCGGGAATACTCCGGTATTTATGCCTCGTTTCGCCACCATGCAGCGTCTTGCGTCTTCCATGTTGCGCATACCGGAAGCATCAAGGAACGAATTGCTGTTCATGCTTTATAATGCATATATTGAAGAAGTCAGTAAGGCAGCCCATCAGGAGCGACCAACAGAATTCGACCGCTTTATCTTCTGGGGAGATATGATCCTGTCGGACTATGACCTTATTGACAAATCTCTGGCAGATCCGGCCAAACTGTATGCTAATCTCAGTGACCTGCATGATCTTCAGGCCGATTACCTGACTGATGAGCAGAAAGAGGTTATAACGCGTATCTGGGGACCGACAAACATGACCGGACAGACGGACTCTTTCTGGTTCCCGTCCGGAAAAGAATTGGCCAAGACCGACATTGTGCGCAAATTCGTTAGCCTATGGGAAATTCTTGGGCCGATGTATTTTAATCTCAGAAACAGACTCAATCAGGCCGGAATGTCCACTCCCGGCATATTGATTAGGAAAGCTGCAGAGTTGCTCCGCGATTCTGTTCCTGAAAGTATGTTGCGTAAGAAATTTGTGTTCGTGGGATTGAGTGACGTGTCTACTGCAGAGTTGTCAATCATGGAGTCGCTTAATCGTAAAGGAATCGCAGATTTTTTCTGGGACATTGATCTTCCTTTGTTTGAAGGCGATGATACGGATAATCCCGCATCCGGAGCTACCGCCATGATACGCACCCTTGCCCGCAAGTATCCGATGCCTGATGATTTCTCATTGGATCGGACGCATGTAACTCCGGAAATAAATATATTCGGAATTCCATCCACTGTGGGCATGGCCAAAGGCGCTGCAGGAACTATCCGTACTTTGCTCGAAAACGGGAATCTTTCCGCAGCCGACGCCATTGAAACAGCCGTTGTACTACCTGACCCATCGCAGCTCATGCCTTTTCTGCTCGGGCTGCCTCAAGGACTTCCGGGTCTGAATGTAACCATGGCGCTGCCTTATGCAGACACGACTTTTGCGACACTGCTGCGAACGATAATACTTTTGCAAAACTCAGTGCGACGGACGCGCGAGGGTACAGTGTACTATATGTACGAACAAGTACTCGAAATACTGCAACATCCGCATATCAGCATCATCTTACCGGATAAGATCGACATATTCCGGCAAAAGGTCATTGACTCCGGGAAACGCTTTATTGACGGTAAGTGGCTTGCAGAGGAACTTCCTGAACTCGAATTCATTTTCAATCCGATCAATAATCCTGACAGTCTTGAGGATACCTGTGAGTATCTTCGTAATTTACTGACCGAACTGACCGGAAGGCTCGGAAATATTGCTGAAAACTATCACGCTTCAGGCTCCGGCGAAATTGAAGCACTCGAATATCTGTCAGGGCAGATAGATTCGCTTGAGGCACTTATCAGGCAATATGGTGTGGCCATGAAGGAATCCACATTCTTGCATTTGTTCGAACGCATCCTGAATGCCCGCCCTATCAATCTGGAAGGTACACCTCTTAGCGGAATGCAGGTGATGGGGGTGTTGGAGACTCGTTGCCTTGATTTCGACAATATCATATATATGTCGCTAAACGAGAAGGTATTTCCAAGACGCGATTATGTCCGCACGATGATTCCCAACACTCTCAGACGTGGATATGGCTTGCCTACCATCCAACATTCAGAGAGCTTTTATTCATATTACTTTTTCCGTTCTCTGTCGCGTGCCTCTGTAATTACTCTGTTTTATGATTCAAGGACACCCGGATCTTCCACCGGTGAAATGTCCCGTTTTCTGACACGCCTTCTCTATCTTCCAGGTGATGCTCGGGTAAAACTTTATCGGTCGGTACTTGAGAACAGCATGCCACCGTCAGCTCCAATCGAAATTGCAAAGACACCCGCTGTCAAGGCCCGCTTAAATGAATATCTTAAAGGGGGCTCTCGATCGCTGTCGGCATCTTCACTGAAAAATTTATTCCACTGTCCGCTTCGTTTTTATCTTCAGAACGTCAATCGCATCAACTACGAGGACGAACCAAGGGATTATCTGAATGCTGCCGCTATCGGAAGCATTTTCCACGATACGATGCAGTTTCTTTTCCGCTCATATGAAGGTTCGTTGATAACATGTGATATCATAGATTCTCTGATGAGTCAGGACGCTCTTGACAAAGCTTTTTTCGAAAGTTTGACTCTGCATGCGGACTATCGTCCGGGAACTTCCGATGAAGACATGCGCTATGAATACATTGTGGTGAAAGCGGCCGTCCAACATCAGATTAGATGTCTCCTTTCCGCAGAGAAAGACCGGATCATGTCCGACGGTGATTTCACCTATATCAAAGGCGAGGAGACATTCACTGTCGACTGGGATATAATTAAAGAT
This sequence comes from uncultured Bacteroidales bacterium, assembly GCA_947175575.1. Classification (GTDB taxonomy): domain Bacteria; phylum Bacteroidota; class Bacteroidia; order Bacteroidales; family Muribaculaceae; genus CAG-873. Next base: position 118,707 of record CAMWNG010000001.1, read on the forward strand.
AAATTGACGGTTAATTTTCTTATGATCATTGACCGTATCGATCGTCTCGCCGCGGATCATCTGCGCTTTATTGATTATAAGACCGGTGGAGACAAGACCGGTATCGGTAAGGATATTAATAATCTTTTTGAAAAATCAGATTGTGCCGGCATCCTGCAACTCATGATATACGCCGAGGCATACCACGACACTAAAGAATCTTCATCATCAATAGACATATCTCTCATAAACATAAGCGATGTGGTTAAATCTGGTCACATTGATCCGGTGATGTTCAACGGAAAACGACTGCCGCCCTGCCCCGACTTTCCAACGGAGTTCCGCGAAATTTTCAATGAGCGAATGGAAGAGTTCTTTTTGAAAGATACCCCGATACGTCAGACGGAAAATGTGGACAATTGCAGATACTGTCCGTTCAATAACATCTGCAACCGTCAGACCACGGTGACGGAACATACTCATGACTCATATACGATATGACCTCCGGTGGCCTGTATATTCACATCCCGTTTTGTAAATCAAAGTGTATCTACTGCGATTTTTACTCCGTGCCGTCCGAAAGTTGTTTTGATGCGGTTGTCGATGGTCTTATTAACGAATGGGAGGTTCGGAAGCGGGAACTCGAAACCGCTCCTCACACCATATATATCGGAGGCGGAACCCCATCGGTGCTTCCGGGTCGGCTGGTCGAAAAGCTTTTTCACGTTTTGCCGGTCGACACAGCCCGCGAAATAACATTTGAAGCAAATCCGGACGATATAACGCCCGATTATATAAAATTATTGGTTGACAATGGCGTGAATCGTCTGAGTCTCGGAGTCCAGAGTCTGAATGACGACCTTTTAAGATGGATGCGCAGGCGTCACGATTCCGCGTGCGCATTGCAGGCCATAGATACAGCCCGGCAAAACGGTATTACGAATATTTCGGGCGACCTTATATACGGTCTTCCGGAAATGACTGACCAACAATGGAATAGTTCCTTGAACCGCCTTATCGCAACTGGCATTTCCCATTTATCGGCCTACTGCCTGACTTATGCAGACGGAACACCGCTGGCTGTAGCTCTTGAGCGAGGGGATGTGGCAGAGACGGACGACAATACAATCGGCAGTCAGTTCGAGCTTCTGCGGGATATTACTGCACGAGCCGGGTTCGAACATTATGAAATATCGAATTTTGCCCTTCCCGGTAGTCGCGCGCTTCACAATTCGGCGTATTGGCGGCCGGATTCCCAATGGCTCGGAATCGGTCCGGCGGCACATTCCTTCATAGCGCATAAAAGACGTGCAAATCCGTCAGACATAGAGACCTGGCTTAAACAAGGGGGACAGGCGCCATCATCTGAGGAAGAAAGTCAGCTCGACCTGCTGAATGATTTTATAGTGGCGGCATTGAGAACGAGTGAAGGAATCGACATTAACGATATTCCACAGAGATACAGGGAAAGACTGATGGCCGCAGCTGCCCCACATATCGCCTCCGGACAAATGTTCTTAAAGGATAATCATGTCGGAGTAAATCCCCGTTACTGGCTTATTTCCAACATATTCATGCGCGACATGATTCTCGAATAATAAAGCAGTGTCCCGCTCGTTCAGGCGGGGCACTGCTTTACTATTTTTTGTTATTAGAATCAGGCGATATATTCCTCCCGATGGCGTGTAGGATTGAGAGCTTCCTCTGCGGCACGTGTCGCATAATCGCCTTCGGTGGATATATAGACCCAGTCGATATCGTTGTGACGGCGGAGATCGCCCAGGAAGAATGCTTCCGCATTGTAGCCGCCTACTACAATCAGTCGTGTAACACCTGCTTCACGCACAGCGTTTACGAGTTCCGCGTAGCGTTTCAGCGCGAAATCATTAGCGTCCTTGTCGGTCTGCTTGTCGCCGAAAGCGAGGATTACAGTATTATAGCCTTCGAAGCCTTCAGCGAGTGTCTCCTTTGTCGCGGTGTTGAGATGTGAGACGGTAAGTGCAGTGTTCTCAATCATGAGGTGTTCGGGATTCGTTACGATGGCGTTCACAGCTGCCTGACGATGCAGAAGTGCGCTGAGAATGTCCGAGAAGATGTGGCCGTTTATACCGGCAAGAGCAATTTCTTTCATAGTGTAGTGTTGTTAGGTTAGAGATGTCTTTCTTCTTTTTAACAAATTGAAAGGCGTGTTGTTTGAAAGAATGGGAAATAATCCGTAAATTTGCATCACGTAAGTTATTATTGAATAATGGAAAATCTTCCTCAGGACCCATATATGCTTTTAAGCGTGGTGAACATGAAACTACGCGACAATTATTCTTCGTTGACAGAATTGTGCGATGATCTGGATATAAATCCCGAATCGCTGTGCGACACTCTCGCCGAAGCGGGATTTACATACGATGAGGAAAACAACCGTTTCGCCTGAAAATGTCAGCAACATATCTCGACGAACTGAATGAACAGCAGCGTCTGGCCGTAAAATACATTACCGGTCCACAGTTGGTTGTGGCCGGAGCCGGTTCAGGCAAGACGCGCGTGCTGACATACAAAATCATGCATCTTCTGGCAAACGGATACGATCCCGGACGCATCCTGGCTCTGACATTTACAAACAAAGCGGCCAAAGAAATGAAGGAGCGTATCACCGCGCAGGTGGGCGAACATTCATCCCGACGCTTATGGATGGGGACCTTCCACAGCATTTTTTCACGGATTCTGCGACGTAATGCCGAACATATCGGTTTTACACCCAATTTTACCATCTATGACCAATCGGATTCCCGGAATCTGGTGAAACTGATTGTCAAGGACATGAATCTTGATGATAAATACTATAAGCCGGCAACAATCCAGAATGAAATCTCCAATGCCAAGAATCAGTTGATTTCACCGGAGCAATATGCCCGCGACAAAGATATAAACGCATATAACCGAAAAGCCGGACGTGAGAAACTTGCGGCGATTTTCAATGAGTATGTACGCCGGTGCAGAATCAGTGACGCCATGGACTTCGACGATCTGCTGTATTATACGGCTGTGCTGTTTCGGGATCATGTGGAAATTCTGAGACATTACCGTGAATTTTTCCAATATGTACTCGTAGATGAGTTTCAGGACACAAATTTCGCACAGAATTATATCCTGATCTCGCTTACCAAAGGCATCGGGAATTTGTGTGTGGTTGGGGATGACGCCCAAAGCATATACTCTTTCCGCGGTGCAAACATACGTAATATTCTTGACCTCAAACGGTCGTATCCAGACCTCGAGACATTCAAACTCGAACAGAATTATCGTTCTACACAGAATATAATCAATGCCGCCAACACGCTGATTGAGAAAAATCGTGACCAGATAAAAAAACGAGTGTTCTCAGTCAATGATCCGGGTGACCGCATCGAAGTTCAGACCGGTTCGTCCGATTATGACGAGGCGGGACTTGTAGCATCGAAAATCGTCACGCGACAGGCCATGACCGGCGATCCGTTCAGTGAGTTCGCCATACTTTACCGAACAAACGCACAGTCGCGTGTGTTGGAGGAAGCCCTGCGACGCCGCAACATCACATACCGGATTTACGGAGGTCTGGCATTCTACCAGCGCAAGGAAGTCAAAGACGCCCTCAGTTACTTCCGTCTTTCTGTAAATCCTAACGATGACGAAGCTTTAAGGCGTGTAATCAATGTGCCTGCCCGGGGTATAGGAGACACCACCGTTGGCAAGCTCACACGTTGTGCCCTGGATGCCTGTGTAAGCATCTGGACCGTGCTTACTGATCCTGAACGCTACGGTCTGGATGTCAACCGCGGAACGATGTCGAAGTTAAACGGATTTATTTCTCTTATTGAAAAATACCGTCAGTTCGGCGAAAAAGCGGATGCTGAATCCCATGCGCGCTTCATTATTCAGGATGCAGGACTACTGAGACAATACCTGAGCGATTCGAGTCCTGAGAATATTTCGAAGATCCAGAATCTCGAAGAACTAATCCGTGGTGCTCATGAGTTTGTGGAGGAACGGAAAAACGAAGGCAGCGATTCCGAAACTACCCTGGCATCGTTCCTTACCACTGTTTCGTTGCAGACTGATCAGGACCAGAATGATCCGGCTCTTGCCAATTCGGTCACTCTGATGACCATACATGCAGCCAAAGGACTTGAATTTTCAAATGTATTCATTGTAGGTGTTGAAGCGGATTTACTCCCATCCTTGATGTCGCACAACAGTATGGAATCCGTCGAGGAAGAACGGCGTCTTCTGTACGTCGCGATTACGCGTGCGAAAAAATTCTGCATGATCACATACGCCAAGAACAGATATCTCAACGGCCAGACAATGGACTGCCGTCCCTCTCCATTCCTGAATGACATTGATGGACGGTATCTGAAATTTTCATATGGTGCACAACGTATGGCTCCCCCGATGCCACGACCCAAAACCGAACCGTCGAGACCTCGACCGGCGGTTAAACCGACCGTACGTCAAAGCACAGCATCGACCGGGTCTGCATCACAACATAGAGCGTCAGAGCTTAAAGTCAATATGGAAATCGAACATCTTCAGTTCGGCCATGGCATAATTCAAGATATAACGGTATCAGAACTGGGTGAAGCCATTATCGTGAAATTTGATAATGAAAATTCTGTCCGTAAACTGCTGCTGTCTTACGCAAAATTCAATATAATCACTCAATGACGGAAAAGACTGTATTACCTCCCGGAACGGAGATCCCTACCCCCGCCTTCGTGGTCAATGAAGATGACTTGCGACGAAATCTTTCATTGATTGATCGTGTGAAGAAGGAAGCCGGAGTGAATATCATAATGGCTTTCAAAGCCAATGCCTTATGGCGTACATTCAATATAATCAAAGAATATTGTCAGGATTCCACTGCCAGTTCTCTGAATGAATTGCGTCTTGGACGGGAATTTCTCGGCGGTAACGTACATAGCTATTGTCCGGCATACACCGATGTCACAATAGACGAATATATGAACGGAAGCTCTCATATTACATTCAACTCGGTGAGCCAGTACCTCAAATTCGCCGATCGGATCCGACGGTACAACTCGGAATCCGGGCGGCATGTCTCGCCGGGACTGCGTGTAAATCCCAAATGTTCTGTAATAGAAACAGATATATACAATCCTGCTCTACCGGGCTCACGGTTCGGAGCTAATTCCGAAGAACTTTCAGAAGGATTACCCGCGGGTCTTGAAGGTTTACATTTCCATGCACTGTGCGAGTCGTCGAGTTATGATCTCGAAAAGGTACTTGATGCATTTGAAAAGCAATTCGGTCATCTTTTGCCGGACATAAAATGGGTGAATATGGGAGGCGGCCATCTCATGACTCGCGAGGGTTACGATGTAGACCACCTGATCCGTCTCCTTAAAGAGTTCCGGAACCGTTATCCATGGCTCGAAGTGATTCTCGAACCCGGAAGCGCCTTTACATGGCGCACAGGAAATCTCGAGACTTCAGTAGTGGATGTGATCACCAATGATGGTGTGTCTACGGCGATAATAGATGCCTCATTCGCCTGCCACATGCCGGATACACTGGAGATGCCGTATAAACCCGCAATATCCGAAAGTCTCGGTGAAAAACCCGTGGTCGGGAAACCGACATACCGCCTCGGTGGAAATTCATGTCTTAGCGGAGACTATAAAGGTGACTGGAGCTTTGAATCGCCTTTGAAGGAAGGTGATCGTCTCACTCTGGAGGATATGAACCATTACACTACCGTAAAGACCACGATGTTCAACGGTATCAGTCATCCGGACATCTGGTTACGCAGATCTGACGGCTCCGCTGAACTCTTGAGACATTATACCTATGAAGATTACCGATCGAGAATGTCATGAAGTCCCCTATGCTGTTTTCTGTTATTGTTCCGGTATATAATCGTGTCGATGAAGTGCGAGAGCTTCTTGATAGTCTGGAGTGTCAGAGCGTCCGAAATTTCGAAGTCTTGATTGTGGAGGACGGTTCATCTGTTCCTTGTGAGGATGTTGTGCATCAGTCTGCCGAAAATGGTCTTGATGTACGGTATTTCTATAAAGAGAATGAAGGGCGGTCCATTGCACGCAATTTCGGCATGGATCGTGCCCGTGGCGACTATTTCGTGTTCTTTGATTCTGATTGTGTGATACCGCCGGATTATTTCGAAAAACTTCAGAAGCTTGTGCGTAATAATCCGTCCGACTGCTTCGGAGGCCCTGATGCAGCCCATGACTCTTTCTCAGACACTCAGAAAGCCATAAATTACTCTATGACTTCGTTTCTCACGACCGGTGGAATCCGTGGCGGAAGAGTAAATCTTGAAAAATTTGTTCCACGTACATTCAACATGGGTTTTTCACGGCATGTATATGATCGTGTTGGAGGATTCAGAGAAATGTTCTCCGAGGACATCGATATGAGCACGCGGATAAAGAACGCGGGATTCTCGATTTCGCTTTACAGAAATCCGGTCTGGCATAAACGCCGCGTCGATTTCCGGAAATTCTTCCGTCAGGTATATGTATTCGGCAAATCCAGGGTGACTCTGAAATTACTATATCCCGGCTCGTTGAAGCTCGTACATCTTTTGCCGGCCGTTTTCGTCCTCGGAGTTCTGTTCATGATTCTTATGGCCATTTTTGTCAGTCCGTGGTGGTTGGCTCCGTTGGCTTTATATCTCATCGCAGTATTCGCAGGTGCCCTGATTTCGGTACGCAATATTAAAATTGCTGCTATGAGTGTTCCGGCCGCTGTCATACAACTCGGTGGATATGGTCTCGGTTTCCTTAAAGACTATACTCTGAAAATAATTTTAGGCCGAGGCCGCGATGAAGCGGAAGAAATAGCATTACGGAAAGGACGGTAACATGGAAAAATACATTCCACTGATTAAAGATCTTGCAGCCGATGACCGTCCGCGCGAAAGAGCGATGAAACACGGTGTCAAGAGCCTCTCGGATGCCGAACTTCTCGCCATACTTTTCGGAACCGGTCTCAAAGGAAAAAGCGTTATCGAATTGAGCAAAGAAATTCTTGACGACAACGAAGGACACCTTTCTCGTCTGTCGAGGATTACAATCCAGGATTTCATGAAACGCTATAAAGGCATAGGTGCTGCTAAAGCAATCTCTGTGCTTTCGGCTCTCGAACTCGGAAATCGTGCGGCTGCCGACGCCGTATTATCGGAAAATGATAAAATATCCGATTCTACACGGGCCGCTGCAATCATGCGGACACAACTCGGCGGACTTCCACACGAAGAATTCTGGATAATGATGCTCAACAGGGCGAATCATATCATAAAGAAAATATGTGTGGCACGTGGGGGCATATCGGCAACAGTTGTAGACGTAAAAATAATATTGAAAGCCGCTATCGAGAATTATACGTCTTCAATGATTCTTTTTCACAATCATCCGTCCGGTAATCTGACGCCCTCGCCTCAGGACGACAATCTGACGCGCAAGATCTGTAAGGGCGCGTCGGCGGTGGATATCCGCGTGCTTGACCATATAATTATAACCGATGCCTCACATTATTCATATCAAGACAACGGCCGTATGCCCGTAATAGAGGCTTATTGAGTGTCATTAACCGTAATAAGCGTTAACATAACGAAAAAAACAAGGTCAGCTGCAACATTTTCTGCTAAAAATGTATTATCTTTGCAGACAGTTTGCGCACGCGAGTGCGGATATCCAATAACAGCATATATAACAACATCATAAAGACATCTTAAATACCCAAATGGAAATTAAGTTTGAAAAAAACGGTGAAACCAGTGGCGTGATCACAGTCAACGTCACAGAAGCCGATTACGAGGCTAAAGTAACCGAAAAGCTCAAGGAAATCGGCAAGAAACATACGATTCCCGGCTTCCGCAAAGGTCATATCAGCGTTCCTGAACTTCGCAAGCGTTTCGGCCGTGAAGTAAAGAGCGAATCCATCAACGACGTGGTAATCTCTGCCGTATTCGATTATATCAAAGACAACGATATCCAGATTCTCGGACAGCCCATGCCTGCCGAGGCTACCGAAATAGACCTCAAGCAGAAAGACTACGAGTTCAAATATGATGTAGCGCTCTGGCCCGAACTCAATCTCAAGCTTGACAAGGACGTCACCCTGCCTTTCTATAAGATAGAAGTAACAGATGAAATGGTGGAGGAACAGGACAAGAATCTCTGCGAGCGTTTCGGCACACAGGAACCCGGTGACGAGGTAGACTCCAAAGCTGTAGTAAAAGGTGCTATCATGCAGCTTGACGCTGATGGTAATGTGGCTACCGGAGAAGATTCGATCATGGTTGAGAACGGCATCGTCGCACCTTTCCTCTTCAAGGACAAAGAACAGGAAAATCTTTTCATCGGCAAACATGTCAATGACAAGGTGGTGTTCAATCCCATGAAAGCTTCCGGCGACCAGATTGCTGAAGTGGCTTCGATGCTAAATGTTGACAAAGAAAAGGCCGCTCAGGCCACCGGCGACTTCCAGTTCGTGATTTCTGAAATCATCGTCATTAAACCCGCATCACACGATCAGGATTTTTATGACAATGTATTCGGAAAAGATAATGTGCACAACGAAGAAGAATACAAGACTGCGCTTCGCAACATGATAGCTAACTCGCTCATGCCAAACAGCTTCCAGCTCTTCAACCGTGATGCGCATGACTATCTGATGAAAACATATGGCGACATGAAGATCGATAACGATCTTCTCAAGAAATTCATCCTCATGTCTGACCGCAATCTCACCGCCGAACAGCTTGATGCTGACTACGACAAGATGCTTCCTTCTATCAAATGGGACATCATCTCCGGAGAAGTGGCTAAGAAACTCGATGTCAAGGTGACCGAAGAGGATCTTCTGGCACGCGCCAAATTTATTGCCGGTCAGCAGCTGCAGCAGTACGGCATGATGAATATGGATGAAGAGACCATTACCGATTTCGGCAAACGTATTCTCAGCGACAAGAACTATCGTAAGCAGATCGCCGATGAAGTAGAGGATCTCAAGATGTTCGACGCTGTTCGCAACAGTGTGAATATCGACGAGAAAACTGTAACTCTTGATGAATTCCGCAAACTCGCTAATCCCGAAGCAGCAGAATAACACCGATTAAATAACATAAGAAAAACCTCCGCTTGATCAAATCAGGCGGAGGTTTTTCTTATGTTATTCAGTCTCTGAACCTTTTTAGAATGTCGCCGTATGCTTCTATCCGTCTGTCACGCAGGAACGGCCACCACCGGCGCACCTGCTCGGAACGTCTGAGATCTACCTCCACTATTTTGCATACCTCTTCATCGGCCGGGGCACGATATATCAATTCGCCCTGCGGACCCGAAACGAAGCTGTTTCCCCAGAAGGTTATCCCTCCGGTCGAACCGGACGGGTCGGCTTCATACCCTGTTCTGTTCACAGTTATTACCGGCAGACCGTTAGCCACGGCATGCCCCCGCTGCACTGTTATCCATGCTTCAAGCTGACGGGCTTTCTCGTCCGCGGAATCAGAACTTTCCCAACCGATTGCTGTAGGATAGATAAGCATCTCAGCTCCGGCGAGAGCCATAAGACGTGCCGCTTCCGGATACCATTGGTCCCAACATACAAGCACACCGAGACGGCCTACAGAAGTGCTTATCGGTTCAAATCCGAGATCGCCGGGAGTAAAATAGAATTTTTCATAATAAGCCGGATCATCCGGTATATGCATCTTGCGATATTTGCCTGCGATTGAGCCGTCTTTTTCGAAAACAATGGAAGTGTTATGATAGAGTCCCGGGGCTCTGCGCTCAAACAGACTTGTCACCAGAACGATTTGATTGGTCCGGGCCAATGCAGCATAGCGTTCTGTCCTTTCTGACGGAAAATCAACTGCAAGATCAAACTGATCCACTGATTCCGTCTGACAGAAATACAATCCGTCATGGAGTTCTTGGAGCACTATCAATTCCGCCCCTTCTGCTGCAAGAGCGGCCGTTTTCTCACAGAGCCGATTGATATTATACTCAATATCCTCGGTGTTATGCTGTTGTATTATACCTACTTTCATAAGTTTAAAACCGAATCAGGAATTTGCATTGTTGCACAATGAAGCGACCCATGCTGACGTATTAGAGCTCGACAGTCAACTTTCTCGATAATATGCTCGGGGAAAGCCACCCGCAAACACAGCTCAGCCACTCTGTCATTGTCCGGCTGACCATAAGTCGGCAAAATGACCGCGTCATTGATAATAAGGAAATTGGCATAAGTTGCCGGCAGACGATGTCCGTCCTCCGGATCATAGATAGGAGAGGGCATCGGTATACCGATAAGATTATATGGCAAACCGGCAGCCGATTGCATTCGGGAAAGGGATTCCCCTACTCCGCCAAGCGCGTTATCTTGAGGATCAGATTCATTGTTGCCCTTGGTGCAATACAGGATGGTGTCGTGAGGTGCCAGCCGAGCTATAGTGTCTATATGACCGTCCGTATCATCTCCGAGTATCTCACCTTTATCAAGCCATAGGATTTTGCGCGCACCTAAAGTATCACACAATTTGGCTTCGATATCTTCTTTTGTCATTGAGGCATTTCGAGTAGGAGTCAACAGGCAACTCGCGGTTGTAAGAATTGTGCCTTGACCGTCGCTTTCGATTGACCCTCCTTCAAGTATAAAAGAATTCTGATCGTCACATCCGCATCGTATCATACCTGCGTCTTTCAGATGTCTGTTAACGGCATTATCGAGATCGGAACGGAATTTTCCGCCCCAACCGTTGAAGCCGAAATCGCACGCTACCGATTTGCCGGATGAATCTTCCACGGTAATAGGACCGAAATCACGAATCCAGGTATCGTTGGTCGGAACATCAAAATAGAAAATCCCTTTGCCTTCGATACCGGAAAGCCTGGCTTTGACTGGCGCGGTATCAGGTGCCACGATCAGTATACGCGCATGAGGAGCGATAGCTTTGACCATTTCATAATAACAGTCTTGTGCCTGTTCGAGCATATAATTCCAGTCCGTGCCTGCATGCGGCCACGAAAGCAGCACGGCACGGCCATTTTCCCATTCCGCAGGCAGTCGGCGAGCGGCATCATTCTTCATCGTCATAGTCTGTTAATGTATCCCAAATTTCATTTTGACCGTCAAGATATTCCTGACAATAATCACGAAATCCGTTCCTTTCTGTATAACCCATCTCATGACACCAGTCACGATAGGCCTTGCGCAGATCAGGGTCCTCGCCTATCATGCGTTTGAATTCCGATTCGGCATCGTCGAGCATTGGCGACTGATTGAGAACATGTTCAAAAAGATCAGTAATAGGTCCTTCCATAATATTAAGGTTTATTCGATTGGAGCAGTCGTAGCCTCCCGGCGGGAGTTTATGACATTGATATCCCCCGACAACTTATAATCCTTGCCGTCGGCTCCACGGGCCTTGATAACATAAAAATATACACCGGAACCGACAGTCTTACCTCCGACCTTACCGTCCCATCCTTGCGACGGATCTGTCAGATGTGCGAGTGTCTTACCCCAGCGATTGAAAATATGACAGTCGAATTCGACAATTGACCTATAGCTCACCTTCCACTCGTCGTTTACACCTTCCGAGCTACCCGGTGTAAAGATATTCGGACAGTCGAGGCGTGATTCACCTATAGACACCGTGTACACTTCGCTCTGCTGTTCACATGAACCTTCGGCATTGTCTGCCGTAAATCTGATATAAGTCGAGCCGGCTTCTGTAAATGTATATGTGAATTCGGTATCGTTGAAAGTAAGATATGTGTCAATGAAGTCTGGAGTTGAAGCCACTTCCCAACGGCGAAAAATCGCTGCATCAGTAACAGCGGCACGGAAAGTTATCTCGCAAGGAGCAGACCCTCCGAGAGATTCAGTCTCCGACTTCTGTTCGTTATCCACTTCTCTCGATTCCTGGCGTGCTTCGGTCTCACATGCCACAGCATAGGCTTTGACAGTTCCGGTGGACACTTCCCGAGCCAGATTCCACTCTGATGCAAACCTATCAGGATGTATTGTGAACTCGGTGTCGCATAAAGGAGAAGGCACGTACACCGCATCCGAAGCACTGGAAAAAGTCGTGCTCCCATCTGTCTGCTCATAACTGAATGATTCGCTTTCAAAGACCAGCGTATGAAAACTTATATTTATTTGGCGGTCAACGGTCAGATGCCTGCCGTTCACACTGTAATAAGGCATTTCAGGAGCGGTTCCCTGCAAAGACAGGCGCACGCGGTCGCAATCCGCTCCATCGGCCGCTGCTTCGGAAATCGTGTAAGGATACGCCTCGTAATTTATGACCCAGAAGCAATGTTGACGTCCATTTTCAGTTATGATGTATCCCATTCCTTTATCAGGTACGGGAACTGTATATGAATTACCGTCAGACGCATATGGTATTTCCTGTGCATAACCCCCTCCGAGGTTTGAATACATCGACCATTCAGGAGCCGAACCTGAACCTGTGTAGCAAATATGAGCGTCTGACGCATCGCGCACGACATACACAGCCTCAAGTCCAGAAGACGGGTCCGGGGTGAGGGTCTTATAGGGCGACCCTACTATAGTTATCGACGCCTGAGCCGTAAAAGCCATGGCGCTCATTAAAAGCGATAGATATTTCATTGTCTTACTTTTCCGGGATTTTTGGCTATATAATCTTTCCAAGATGTGGTTTTTGCTACAGCCGGTTTAGAACTTTCATAGTAATGACATACGGCCGCGGCGAGGGCATCCGTGGCATCGAGTTCCGGCAGGAGGTATTCCTGCGGAATCGACAGCATTCGTCGCAGCATTTCCTTGACCTGCTCCTTGGAAGCGGCGCCATTGCCAGTTATCGACTGTTTGATTTTACGAGGCTCATACTCGGCTATGGGTATATCCCGGGTGAGGGCCGCTGCCATGGCAACACCCTGGGCACGTCCGAGCTTTAGCATTGACTGTACATTTTTTCCGAAGAAAGGCGCCTCAATGGCAAGTTCGTCCGGAAGATACTGACGACAGAGGTCGGTCACACGCTCATGAATACGTCTAAGACGCAAATAGTGGCTGTCAAATTTGCTTAGCCTGATCACTCCCATAGTGACGACAGTAATTTTTTTGCCGTTTGCTCCCAAGACTCCATACCCCATGACATTCGTACCGGGGTCGATGCCCAGAATCACGCGTTCGAAATCTCGTACGGCTTCACACACTTCACTCATGACTGGCAAGCGTAGTAGTAAAATAAACTACACGACCGCCCCAGCGACGCATCAGATGATCAAAAAGCCTTGCACCATGGTCTGCGTACCATCTGTTTATATCTTCAGCATCTTCGGCTCTGAGATGAAGGGCGAACGTATTACTGTCAGGGTCACCGCTCTGAACACGGAAAAGTTCCGGCTGCGTGAAATACTCACCGTCAGCAGTCGATACCGTGACGAATTCGTTTCTGAGCCATTCGAGAAATTCCTCCTCGACTCCCGGATCCACACCGAAAGTTGTGTTATATATATACATTGTCTCGTTATTATTTCTTGTTTTTCAAAAATCGCAGCGCAAATCCCAAATGTCGTAATGTCGTAGGAATTGTGCCGTAATATTTACACATAATCTTATACCGTTCAATCAGAGACTTGCGACGATTTGCCGTGGTGAGTCCTTCACTCAGATAGTCTATCAGAACCTCGCCTGTATCAACATTAGATTCAGACGCGGCCAGACATCTCAGACACCACTCGTAATCAGCCGAGAAACGCCAATGAGTGTTATATTCCGGAGTGATGTCGCGTCGTGCTACGAAAGCCTGATGACACACCAGCATACCTTTTGCAAAATCTTCAAACCGAAGGCAAGCCGGAGCAGACAGGTGGCGTGGTCCGATAAAACGTCCTTCATCATCGACAAGGACTGTCTGACCATAAACCACACCCGGCCTGCCGTACTCACGAATCGTGCGGGCTATCGCCGAAAGTGTGTCATGCGAATGGAATTTGTCTCCGGCATTCAGAAAGATCAGATAATCGCCTTTCGCCGCTTTCAGACCTTTGTTCATCGCGTCGTAGAGACCTTCGTCAGGCTCCGATATCACACGGCGATGATCGCTTCCGGCTGCCGCATCTACAATCTGAAGAGTGGCATCGCAGGAAGCTCCGTCGACAACTATATGTTCATAGTCGCGGAAATCCTGACGCGCGATGCTTTCCAGCGTCCGCCCTACGGTTGCACCGGCATTGTAGGTGATCGTTACAATTGAAAACAACGGCGATTCATTCATTGCGAAACACGTGTACAATGTTTGACATCATCCTCGAAAATTTCCCGCGCGCGAACGGAATCAGCCGCAGTACGCAACGCATATCCTATCTGGCGACCGGAGAGCTCCTTGACCATGGAGCCACGAAAATGCTCAAAACATCCTTCACCGACAAGTTCCGCTCCGACAACATGCCCTGCCCCGCTGACATCTGAAATGTTTCCGGGGGTGGAGTTGAGATGTGCCGAAGGAATATCCGCCATTGTCATGACACGACGGCTGAGATTGTTTTTCGAATCTGTCAGATGCACGAGTATGCCATCGCCGGGAAGGGCGATAGTAACGAAAAGCAGTCGCGACCCATGATAATGAGGTATGGAGACCTGATAACCTTTTTCAAGAACCTCGCTCATCGGAACCTTCAGTATCTGCTGTCTGTCGAATATCATGATTAGAAATCCCTGACGGGCTTCTTTTCCGGTGAAAGACAAGGCTGCCAGACAATCCTCATCATAATCGATATTACGATCATCACCAAAGAGCTGCATGGTGCCGTTACGGAAAATATATAGGTAGCCTTCGGGCTGAACATACTCAGCCTCCCAGCTATGAAGGGCGTTGGGACGCCACAACGACATGATGCCTGATTCATCGGCTACGACCGCATCCAACGGGCTTTGCGGTTCATGTTGTGCGACAGGAAGTGAAGTGGACTCATCTGACGAGGAGGGTTCAGACACAGGTCTTGCAGGTTCAACGACCGGAATTTGTTCTGTCCGCGCAACCTCAGGCGCGTTAAGTACAGTCTTGCCGCGTTCGTCGAGCATCTTTCGCTCGGTTATGAACTCATCACGTTCTTCGTCTCTCAGTCGCACCGTGTTGTTGCTTCGTCTTACATAAATTTCTCCGTCAAGCTCCACGGGAACAGTCCGAGGGCGCACCTTGACCATTATAACATCCTTTGTGGCTTCCGGGTCACGGTCAACCTCAACATATCCGGCAACATTCCGCCCCCAACGGTCCATAACAAGATTTGTAAGGAACACACATACATTATCGGCATCTTTCATCTCATAGAAATAGTGACCGATAGCAGCTTTTCGATGTGCATAATACTGGTAGTCCTCGAAGAGGCCGGCCTCCATACGTGTCTTGTCGTTAACGCCGATGTACAAAGTTCCACCTCCGGAGTTGAGGAACGCAGCTATCTGTCGCAATATCTCGAGTTGCTGGAGTTCGGGATTAGCCCGGGGAATCTCTTTATCCTTGGATTTGCGTGCAGGATAGACAAGGCTCGATTTAAATTCGACATACTGGGTCTCACGTCCGTATGATTTGAGCTGTCGAGCCTCGAAGTTCACACCCAGCATCTGGGCGATCTTGGTTTTCAGGCCCTCGGCCACAGAGCCTTCCTCACGTGTTCCTTCCGGCAGCAGATTAAAGGAGAGCACCAACTGGGCAAGCGATGTCTCCAGAAGGCTGCGACGCTTGTTGATTGTATCCCACAATGCCGGATTATGGTCGTTGTCACCAAGCCATGACACAATCTCAAGCCGGTGGAACACCATTTCAAGCATAGGATAACCCTGTATCTGGGGGCGATACGTGTCAAGCTCATCGGCATCGATACGTCGGTTGATGGCATAGAACTGATGCAATCGCAGCATGTCGGCGTGAATTGCAAGACGAGTCGCCAATGTATCATCCTCAATCAGCCGTGCGAGCAGACGCGCGAAGCAAAGGTAGTCATATGCCATCAGCAACTCTTTGGTTGAGATAGCCTTGAAGCGGATTATCTCTATGATTTCGGCTACGGCATCGCGGGTCAAAGTCTCATCTATGTTCAAAGTAGCCTGAATATCCTCCTCATCCTCACGTACAAGACATATATCGTTGAGGAGATTACAGAATGCCTGAACTTTATCAATCACACAATTGTCAGCATCCTCAACTATGGTACCGACAATGTGGTTGACGTTCTGGCGTTCGATTACTCTGAAACGTACGCAATTACCTTCCGTATAAGCCGGAAGAGACGGATCACACCGCAGAAATACACCATAACCCGTTTCCGAAATGGCACTGTATTCGTGGTCAAGCACTTTCGCAATTACAGCGAGATATTCCCGCTGATAGTTAAGAATCGTATCGACCTGATCAGCGATATCGTCAAGAAGTGAGAAGTGGTACCATTCGCAGTCGCCGTCCTCTATGATTTCGGATACCGTGGCGCTGAACTGGCGCGGTGAACCGTTCTCGTCAATGAAAGCGTTGTAAACGAGATTTCTGTTACGGTCAAGATCAGAACTGGTAAGTTTGAAAGTCACAATATCATCTCTACAGATGAAACCGTCAGCGGTTTCGAAGTCCTCATCGTCGATAATCGCCATCCATTTCGGATTGTCTCCACGTTGACTCTCCTGTGCGGAAATTATTATTTTGACGACATCACCTACGTCAGCCTTACGCTTTTTTGATACGGCAGCCGATGGTTCGGTACGTTTGTCAAACAGTGCCGATTCAATATTCGCCCACAACCGGCGGTGAGCGTCGAAATTCTTGAGCTGACCACCGTTCAGGCTCTGTACCCGATTGACGAACACTCTGGGCTGCAGCCATTCCATCATTCCGTTCGGAAGGACACGTGCCGGAGATTCCTCATCTGTTCTTGTCAGCGACACCCCGTCACTATCGACCAAAAGCCTTACAGGTCCGTTCTGGAACATGAACATCGAATTGAGCTGCTTGACATCCTCCGGGGCATCGACAGACGACCGTGTAAGCAGCATGAGAGGTTCTTTGATAGTGTCGTAAGAGAAGTCAAGAGGAAGTTTGGCTCCCATTAGAGTGAGAAATGCCTTATCAAGCAATTCGTCGCTCTTGACTGGTCGCATCAGTGAGACATAGCGATAGAACAGAGAACGGTTGCGACGGTAATTATCATCATCTGGATGGCCGCTTATGAACATCTGTAGTGCAATGGCCGTGACGATTTTTTCAATTCGGTCGGATTCCTCTTCGTTGTCGGCCTGGGGCATCAGGTCAATCTCACGACTTGTCTGAGTGATATACATCTGAAGTGCACTTACCATAGCGCTACGGAAGGGTTCCGTTGTCCACGTGTCGAGATCCCATGCCATGATCGTCTCGAAAAGCTTTCCGAGATATTCATGTACAAGTTCAGGACGCATCCTGAACACCATCATTAGCATGGAAAGCTTGCGTGCCGGATGATAAAGATAGCCGCTCTCCCGCAACTTCTGAAGCAGAGACTCGACAAAACCACATTCGTGAGCACCATAGACAAGTTTTATGGTATCGCGGTAGGGTTTAAGACTCTCGACACACTCCGTGATGATCACCTGAAGATTGCGACGACGTTCGGCCGAAAGGCTTCGCAGGAAACGAGAATTTTCAAGAATATATAGTCCGGCAGTGTGCAGCGTGTCTATGACCGCAAGCAAGAACCGCTGGTGGAAACGGTCATGTGACGTTACAATCCAATCTGTCATGTTCTCGACAGCCTGCCTCATGGCCGACACTATCCACAACGGATTTCCATCTTTGATTTCTCCGCCGACTTCCGGAAGATGGACATCAATGGCATTTGTCAACACTTTTGCAAGACGAGGATGGGTGCCAATGCGTGCAAAGAATTCTTCAGGCGTGAAATACTGAAGTCGCATATCGCTATTGGCCAATTGAAGGTTGAAGAACGACTGCGTCAGTTTTGTAAAACGGCAATGTACTTTCTGCCCGAGAGCGAGCATGGCATTCGGATCGGTCAGATTGTAACGTATGCCATGATTGTCTTCAAGAGTGAAGTGATCTCCGCGATGAGCCGGCAGCCCCTTGACTGTAAATTCATATTCATAGGATCTGTCAGGCAGAGACACTCTGTAAAAACGATGTACATATTGAGGCAGATAATGTCCCAGAATCGGATTTCCGCCCTTATCGAAAAACTTGACGCGTACATTCAATGTCTCAGGCAGTGGTTCTTCTTTTTGAAACTTTAGTTTCGTAAGATGTTGTTCACCGAACCCCGGCACTTCCAATCTGAAAAAATCTTCCTGTTCTCCGAAATCTCTGTTTACGGCAACTTCAATAATATCTCCCTGGCGTAATTGCATGAGTCAGCATATTATAATGATTGATACAAAAAATGTGTTGTTCGGAAGAGCCGAGGCCCTACCCGAATTAGCTACAAAAGTACAAAAAAATATCCAACGACCGGGTACTTTACGATTTTTTCACATTATATAATATAATTATGCAGAGGACGGGATGTTTTTAATACTACAAATCGTTGCTTTTCAGTTTTTTTTTGTACCTTTGCCTGAAAATATGCGGTGCCCGGAATTGTTTTGCGGCAAAATTTCGTAACTGACAATTTTGAAAGCACTTGTTCTTTAACCCTAAAATCAAACACAAACCAAATCACAATCATATAAGAATAACTTTTATAGTTATGGCAGAAAAGACCGAAAAATTGTTTGACCAGTTTCCCGGCGTGACCACTGAGGAGTGGAAAGCCAAAGTTGTCGCCGACCTCAAGGGAGCCGACTTCGACAAAAAACTGGTATGGCGCACAAATGAAGGCTTTGATGTACAGCCCATGTACCGCGCCGAAGACATCGCAGACTTCACAACAACAGACTCGCTGCCCGGCGAATTCCCCTATGTCCGCGGCATCAAGACCACCAATGACTGGCTTACCCGTCAGGACATTGAGGCATCCGAACCCGAAAAAGCCAACGAGAAGGCCCGCGAAATACTCACACGCGGCGTAACCTCCCTGGGCTTCTCGGTTGAAGACGCGTCTTACGCCACTGTTGCAGCACTTCTTGACGGCATCGACATCAAAAAGGTTGAAATCAATTTCACATGCTGCCCGCGTAAAGCCCTCGAACTCACCGAAAATCTTGCAAAATATATCAAGGAAAAAGGCGCTGAAAAGGAATTCCGCGGATCGGTGGATTATAATCCCCTCCGTCCCGCATTCCGTCACGGCAAACAGATCGACCTCGGAGCAATCCTTGAAACCGCTAAAAAGATGCTTGAAGCAGTCAAAGGTATCGACAATCTGAAAGTCCTTTCGGTAGACTCTTTCATGCTCAGCGATTCAGGTGCTTATATCTATCAGGAACTCGGATACGCACTGGCATGGGGCGCCGCATGGATGACCCTCCTCACCGATGCTGACGTTAAGGCTGATGATGTAGCTGCCCGCATAAAATTCAACATGGGTATCTCGTCCAACTATTTCATGGAACTTGCAAAGTTCCGTGCCGGACGTATGCTCTGGGCGCAGATCGTCGAACAATACAAGCCCGCAAGCCTTGATGCAGCAAAAATGCATGTTCACGCTGCAACATCAAAATTCAATCAGACCATCTACGACGCTCATGTGAATCTGCTCCGCAGCCAGACAGAAACTATGTCTGCCGCTCTTGCCGGCGTGGATTCGATCACCACACGTCCGTTCGACCTCTGTTATACCACTCCCGATGATTTCTCGGAACGTATCGCCCGCAATCAGCAGTTCCTGCTCAAGGAAGAAAGCCATCTTGACAAGGTGATCGACCCTGCCGGAGGTTCTTATTACATCGAAACACTGACTGTGTCCATCGCCAAAGAAGCATGGAAGCTGTTCCTCGCAGTCGAAGCGGACGGCGGTTTCTTCCCCATGGTTTCCGACGGTGAAATTCAGAAGGCAGTAAACGCTTCTTGCGAAAAACGCCATACAGACGTAGCCCGCCGCAAAGAAATTCTCCTGGGAACCAACCAGTATCCCAATATCAACGAGAAGGCCGCTTCGAAGATCACCAACGGAGCCGACTCATGCACATGCAGCTGCAGTCAGGAATCTGAAGGTACAAAACTCCTCGGCAAACGCGCTGCCACTGATTTCGAAACTCTCCGTCTGGCCACCGAAGCCGCCGCAAAACGTCCCAAGGTGTTCATGCTCACCATCGGAAATCTTGCCATGCGTCTTGCCCGCGCACAGTTCTCAACCAATTTCTTCGGCTGTGCCGGTTATGAGATCATCGACAATCTCGGATTCGAAACAGTTCAGCAAGGTGTGGACGCAGCAATGGAAAAAGGAGCTGACGTAGTTGTTCTCTGCTCATCGGATGACGAATACGCAACACTTGCACCTGAAGCATTCAAATATCTTGACGGTCGTGCCGAATTTGTCGTGGCCGGCAATCCCGCTTGTGCCGAAGAACTCAAGGCTGAAGGAATCAAAGACTTCATCCATGTCCGCGTAAACGTGCTCGACACTCTGCGCGACTTCAACAACCGTCTGCTCAACAAATAATCATAAACAGCTACATCTAAAGAAAATGAGACCCGATTTCACAACTATAGATATCACTAAAGACTCGTTTGGAGCTAAGCCCTCTGCCGTAGCTGCCAATCCTGAGCAGGAATGGCTCACCCCTGAGCTTATTCCCGTAAAACCCGTTTACACGAAAGAAGACCTGCAGGGCCTGGAGCACCTTAACTATGTAGCAGGTATGCCTCCCTTCCTCCGCGGCCCGTACAGCGCCATGTACCCCATGCGCCCCTGGACCATCCGCCAGTATGCAGGTTTCTCCACCGCAGCCGAATCAAATGCCTTCTACCGCCGCAACCTTGCAGCCGGTCAGAAAGGTCTGTCTGTGGCTTTTGACCTCGCAACACACCGCGGTTACGACGCCGATCACGCACGTGTCGTAGGCGACGTCGGTAAGGCAGGTGTGAGCATTTGCTCCCTTGAAGACATGAAAGTGCTCTTCGATGGCATTCCTTTGAATAAGATGTCGGTTTCGATGACCATGAACGGTGCCGTGCTTCCTGTTCTCGCGTTCTATATCAACGCCGGACTGGAACAGGGTGCCAAACTTGAAGAAATGGCCGGTACTATCCAGAACGACATCCTCAAGGAATTCATGGTGCGCAACACCTATATCTATCCGCCCGAATTCTCAATGCGCATCATCGCGGACATCTTCGAATACACCTCTCAGAACATGCCCAAATTCAACTCCATCTCGATTTCGGGCTATCACATGCAGGAAGCAGGTGCAACTTGCGATATCGAGCTGGCTTACACTCTGGCCGACGGTCTCGAATACCTCCGTGCGGGCGTAAACGCCGGCATGGACATCGATGCCTTCGCGCCGCGCCTGTCATTCTTCTGGGCTATCGGCATGAACTTCTTCATGGAAATTGCCAAGATGCGTGCCGCACGCATGCTCTGGGCGAAGATCGTGAAACAGTTCAACCCCAAGAACCCCAAATCGCTGGCACTCCGTACACACTCTCAGACTTCCGGATGGTCGCTCACCGAACAGGACCCCTTCAACAATGTCGGCCGTACCTGTATCGAAGCAATGGGCGCCGCACTGGGTCATACTCAGAGTCTGCACACCAACGCTCTCGACGAAGCGATTGCCCTGCCCACAGATTTCTCGGCACGCATCGCCCGTAACACTCAGATTTACATCCAGGAAGAAACGATGATCACCAAGCAGGTCGATCCCTGGGCCGGTTCTTACTACGTGGAAGCTCTTACAAACGAGATCGCACACCGCGCATGGGAGCACATTCAGGAAATCGAAAAGCTCGGCGGTATGGCCAAAGCCATCGAAACCGGTCTTCCCAAACTCCGTATCGAAGAGGCCGCCGCACGTACCCAGGCCCGCATCGACTCCGGAAAACAAACTATCGTAGGTATCAACAAGTATCGTCTCGATCATGAAGATCCCATCGATATTCTTGAAATTGACAATACTCAGGTACGTACCGAACAGATCGAACGCCTTCAGGATCTCAAGGCTCACCGCGACGAGGCCAAAGTCAAGGAAGCTCTCAATGCCATCACCGAATGTGTCAAGACCGGTGAAGGCAATCTGCTCGACCTTGCAGTCAAGGCAGCCGGTCTCCGTGCCACTCTTGGTGAGATATCCGATGCCTGCGAAGATGTTGTAGGCCGTTATAAAGCTGTAATCAGAACAATTTCAGGCGTGTATTCAGCAGAAACCAAAAATGATCCCGACTTCGCCCGGGCGCAGAAAATGTGCGAAGAATTCGCAAAACGCGAAGGTCGTCAACCTCGTATCATGGTAGCCAAGATGGGCCAGGACGGACACGACCGCGGTGCTAAAGTTGTAGCCACAGGCTATGCGGACTGTGGTTTCGATGTGGATATGGGTCCTCTCTTCCAGACTCCCGCCGAAGCAGCCCGACAGGCTGTAGAGAACGATGTTCACATACTTGGTGTAAGTTCACTTGCAGCAGGTCACAAGACTCTCGTTCCTCAGGTCATCGAAGAACTGCGCAAGCTCGGGCGCGAAGATATTCTGGTTGTTGCAGGCGGTGTAATCCCCGCCCAGGACTACGACTTCCTCTACAAGGCTGGCGTGGCAGCCATCTTCGGCCCCGGCACCCGCATCCCCGAATCCGCTATCAAGATGCTTGAACTGCTGAACGATTAAAATTAGAATTACTCCTAAATATCTCCGGGGCGCCTGCTGATGAGGTGCCCCGGATTTTATTTATCTACAATCACATTTTTTATTTGGCACGTTCAAAAATCTTTGCTAACTTTGGTCTCTCTAAAACACACTGACAACCAACATGTATCGCAAAGGCAAACTCTATTTCAGGTACGGCACGATGGGCTCGGCAAAGACAGCCCTACTGCTTACCACTGCATATAATTTCGAAGAACGCGGCATGGACTACCTGTGCATGAAGCCGGTAGTCGACACCCGTGAAGCACGAAATATCATACATTCACGTATCGGCATCGAGCGCGAATGTGCATGGATTTATCACAACACTGACCTTTATGCATTTGCCAAGAATCTCTACCGAAAGGACGGACGCAGGGTAGACTGGTTTTTGATTGACGAAGCACAGTTCCTGACCGAAGCTCAGGTTGATCAACTATCTAGAGTGGTAGATGATTTCGGTTCGAACGTAATATGCTACGGTCTTCGAACAGATTTTCAGAGTCATCTGTTTGAAGGGTCACGTCGTCTCTTCGAGATTGCCGACACAATAGATGAAATAAAATCCACCTGTAATTGCGGCCATAAAACCATAATCAATGCAAGAATTGACTCAAACGGTGACTTTGTGGAAGAAGGTGCCCAGGTAGAGATCGGCGGTGATGACAGATATGTGGCTGTATGTCGAAAATGCTGGCGTAACAAACATATCGAGCAGGCTTCGCGCGCAACACTTCCCTTTGATCTCCTACAGCTTGATGAGGATTCGGAAGATGAAAGTTGTGAACAGTAACGTCTTGAGCTGTGTTATAAACTTATGAAAAAACTCGCTGTTGCTCTGCTGTGTGTACTGACCGTGCTGGTCGCCCATGCTTCGCATGGACGTTTCGGCTCGGAGAGTATTTCATATAGAGTAATGTATAAATGGGGCCTGATAAACAAGCAAGCCGGTACGGCGACTCTCACGCTCAGGCCGGAAGGAAATATGTATCGTGCCTGTCTGACGGCAGCCTCGGAACATTGGGCTGACAAGTTCTTTATGGTGCGTGACACCCTTAACGGTACGATGAATCAGCTGACCCTCGCTCCGGTTTTTTATGAAAAAATCGCACATGAAGGTAATGATGATAAACACGACACGGTACGTTTCTCTTATTCCGGCAACTCAGTAAAGGGTGAGTGTACAAGAGTCGAATATCATAAAGGCGAACTCCGAAAGGATGAAAAGCGTATCCTCGAAGCAACAGGAACCACTGTGGATATGCTCACATCGTTTTATTATATGAGAGCGCTCCCATTCGAAAACTGGAAGCCGGGGCACAAGGAAGTCATCTCGATTTTCTCCGGTAAACAAAAGGAGACTCTTACATTCTGGTACCGCGGTATCGAGCCGGTGGTTGTTGACGACACGCGTTATCAATGCTATCATATTACCTTTGTATTCACCGGTGCCGGAGGCAAAACCACTTCTGACAATATGGATGCGTGGATAACGACATCATCCGCCCGTATACCTGTACTTTTGGAAGGCAAACTTCCTGTTGGAAAAGTGAAATGCGAGATTATCCGATAATGCTATCACAACCGCGACATGGCCTTTTCATTCTCATATAAATCCTTATACCATAAGGCCCTCAAGACCTGGGACTACTGGTCGGGAGGGGTGTGGCACGTGACCCGCCGCAGCTGGAAGGTCGACCTGGTAAAGACTATTAATCTTTCCGTACGTTCATTCCTTAATTCAGACTTGCAGTCTCAAGCCTGTGCCATGACATACCGGACGATGCTGGCCATCGTCCCGGCTCTTGCTTTACTCTTCGCCATCGGTCGGGGGTTCGGATTACAAAATGTGCTTCAGGACGAATTGTTCAAACTTTTCCCTGCACAACGTCAGACCGTCATATACTCCCTGAACTTTGTGGATGCATATCTCAATTCAAGTTCGGAAGGTATGTTTGTCGGTGTGGGTCTGGTAGTCTTGCTTTGGACTCTCATCAGTCTGTTCTGGAACATAGAGGATACTTTCAATCTTATATGGGGCGTAAAACAGGGACGTTCTATCGGGCGTAAGATAACAGACTATACCGCTATGCTTCTGATTCTGCCCGTGCTGATGATATGCGCCGGCGGACTGTCAGTTATGGTCAGTTCGACCTTGCAGGCGGTGTTTCACTGGGATTTCATGTCACCGGTCGTGACGTGGATGCTCGAAGGCACATCATGGGTTCTGACATGGCTCGCGTTCGGATTGCTGTATCTTCTCATGCCAAACACGAAAGTCAAAGTCACGAACGCTCTGATTGCCGGTGTTTTCGCAGGTACAGGATTTTTGATTCTACAATGGCTATTCGTTAACGGACAACTGTACGTATCGCGCTACAATGCCATTTACGGATCGTTTTCGTTCCTTCCACTACTGTTACTATGGATGCAGCTGACATGGCTGATAACATTCGCCGGCGGCGTGATCTGTTATTCTTCGCAGAATATTTTCCTTTATAACTTCAATGATGCCATAGCTAACATGTCCGAATCATACAAGACCAGACTCAACATGGCTGTATGCGCTGTGGTGGTTCAGCGCTTTGTCGACGGGGAGGGTGCCACCCTTGTCTCGGACATGGCCAGAAAATATAATCTTCCTCCCCGTCTCATAACGATGTTGTGCGACAGACTTGTAAGTGCGGGCGTTCTCTCTGTTGTCATCGTCGATGCGACACACGATATAAAGGGTTATCAACCGGCTCTTGATCCCTCTGTAATCACCGTAGCCGAAGTCCACAATCGGCTTGAATCTATTGGAACCACAGATTTTATCCCTTCGTTCCACAACAATTTCCCCGGGGTCATAGATGCATGCAAGAGAATTTCTGAAGCAGTTGCGTCAGTCACCGATGACCTGCTGCTATCTGAACTCAAAATTAACCGTATTCAGGATAAACCGTCAAAACACTCAAAAAATAAGGACTTATGAAAAAAGTAATCGCCACTACCGCCGCTCCGGGTGCCATCGGCCCTTACAGCCAGGCCATCGATACCGGAACTTTCGTTTTCGCCTCCGGTCAGATACCTATCAATCCTGCCGACGGCAGCATCCCCGAGGGCATCAAGGCTCAGACGGAACAGGCCATAGCGAATGTCTCCGCCATATTGAACGAGGCAGGTCTGACTCTTGACAATGTTGTAAAGACAACCGTATATCTACATGACATGAATGATTTCGCAGCCATGAACGAGGTGTACGGGCAGGCTTTCACGGCTCCCTACCCCGCACGCTCAGCGGTCGCTGTACGGGAACTTCCCAAAAAGGTGCTTGTCGAAATCGAAGTGCTCGCTGTGCGCTAATCTTTCTTCGTACTGTATTAACGTAACCGTCCGAAAACGGCCGGGTTGTTGATGAAAAAAATCTTGCGGGGTCATCCGCAAGATTTTTTGTAATAATAGGGTAGCATCTGTTTTATGGCCTCGGGCGGTGTGTCGTCATGGATGTTGTCCAGCGCATGGGTGAGCCACTTAAGCGGGTCTATGCCTACGATGTCGCAGCTCTCGAGGAGGGAGTAGAAGATGGCGTTGTCTACGGCTCCGTTGTCGCTCTTGCTGAACAGGTAGTTCTTGCGCCCCATCACCGACGGGCGCTGCATTCTTTCGACGGGGTTGTTGTCGATGCCGTATCTTCCGTCCAGTGCGTAGCGGCGCAGCCGTGGCCACAGCTTATAGGCGTAGTCGAGGGCTTTGCCCATAGGGTCGGAGGGGATGCATCGGGTGTGTACCTGTTCCATCCATTTCTCCATAGCGTCCATTATAGGGATTGCCTTGGCCTGTCGTTCGGCGGCTATCTGTTCAAAGCCGGCCTTACGCTCCCTGAGGTTGGCTTCCAGCTCATAAAGCAGGCCGATCCATTTGACGGCCTGTGCGGCCAGCTGCGGATATGAGATCTGGGCGTCGGTAAATTTACGGCGCACGTGTGCCATGCAGCCCAGCAGGGTCACATTGTCCTGTAACTCAAAATAATCATAAACGCCATAGCCGTCGGTCTGTATGGCTCCACGGAAGTCGCGCAACTCC
This sequence comes from uncultured Bacteroidales bacterium, assembly GCA_947175575.1. Lineage (GTDB taxonomy): Bacteria > Bacteroidota > Bacteroidia > Bacteroidales > Muribaculaceae > CAG-873. The sequence goes on from CAMWNG010000001.1 coordinate 145,524, forward strand.
GCCCGCGGTATGGTTCCGGCCCGTGAGCCGTTCATATAGAGGAAGTATAACCCGTGGCTCTGCGGCCTGTTGTCAAGGAACTGCCAGGCGTATCCCTTGCGGCTCTTGCCCGGAGAGTCGGCTATGCGCCAGGGCACTTCGTCCAGCTGAAGATAGTCGCTGCCGAGTATATCTTGCCGCATGGCTTCATAGAGCGGCTCGAGTTTCGAGGCTACGGCGTGAACCCAGTTATTGATTGTCGATGACGGAAGTCTCACCCCCAGGTCGGCATACTGTCTTACCTGACGGTATTCAGGAAGATGATAGCGGTATTTGTCTATGACTATCTGAGCGAGCATCTCCGCCCCGACGTGGTTTCCGCCGATTATCGCTTCCGGTGCCTTGGCCTGATAGATCCTTGGGGACGGAGCGTTTTTGTCGGATTTCATTCTCAGTATCGGGCGTTCGATTACCTCGACCCATACTTTGGCCGGCTCACGGCGCAGTATTCTTGTGACATCCTTGCCTATGATATCGCATTGGCCTGCATCCACACCTTCGGGCATAAGGACGGTGATACGTTCCTCAAGACCCCCATAGAGGTATTTTGAGGGACGGGAAGGACTCTTTTTCGCACTGGCACGACGGCGTTCCGCCTCCTTCCGGATTTCCCGGGCTGCCTGTTCGACCTGACGGTCCTTCTCATCCATGGCCTCCTGAAAGATTTCCTCGAACAGTTCCGGATGATCGACGGGGACCTTCGAGGCCAGACGGTCCGACTTTGAACCGTGGAGCAGACGCTCCAGATAGGCGATAAGCTCATCCTTGCGCCTGTTCTGCTGTTTCAGAAGCTCATTCTCAGCTAATAACTCTTCGTATGTAGGGGCTGTTTTCATACCCCTAAGTTACGAATAATTAGCGAGATAACCAAACTTTTGAAGAACTTTTCACCGCCTTTCCAGCACTTTTTTCATCCCTCTCATATCTGAGACGGCGCGCCACCTTCGGAGAGATTCCCTCCATCAGAAGCACCAGCTCATCCCACCGCATCGACCGGAAGCCGATGCCCTGGCGCAGAAAAATCCGGGGATGGAACCGCCCACGCTCAAGACGCTTGTAGTACATCGTGAAGCCTCCGCGCTCCCAATGGAGCAGCTTCATCACCTTGCGGCTTTTCCCTACAAAAATATACACGTTCCCATTTGTCGGGTCAAGACCGACAGCACGAACTTGCCCGCACATACCGTTTACGCCGATGCGCATATCGCTCGGATGCTGTGCCATAACTATGCGGTTGTTCTCATTCAAATTAAACATGGCGTTTTTGTTTGCAAAGTTAGCCTACAAAAACGCTAGCAAAAAGCCGGCTGTTTTCGGATGGTTACTCAGAAAGGGACGCGCGCACGTCCCGGGCGCGCTGCCAACCCGACAAAACCAACCCACCCAAGCCAATCCGACAAAACCAACCCGCCCAAAAAGCCTCCCCGACCGCAGGGCCGATGCGCCTGCAGCGGTCGCAAAATATTGCGCCTATGCAAACTCCAAACCACCGGACGCTATATCTCCAAGGAATTTTTTGAAAAATATTGTGAAAAATATTTTGGAGGTATGAAATTATTGTGTAATTTTGCGACGTGAATGCTTTTGACCAAAATTCATTGATAAAGTTTCAATGACGTTAGAACATTTGTTGTAAAGAGATTAAATCAACCTTAATATCAATAACTCAATCACAAAACGCATGAAAAAATTTTACGCTTTTGCTGCTGCTGCCATGGCTACTGTTGCCATGAACGCTCAGACACTCTATGTGTGCGGTGCCGGTGAAGGTCTCGGCTGGACCCCCGAAACTCCTATGGAAGTTGCTGCTGAAAATGGCGCTTATACTTTCGAAGTAAAAAGCCTGACACAGTTCAAGATCTCAACCGCTATGGGCGACTGGAATACCTTTAATGCTGCTGCATTCACTTGCGAATACCACAAGGAAGACCTTGGTAAAGCTGTTGCTCTTGTAGCCGGTGACGGTAACATCGGTACTCCCTGGAAAGGCGACTACAAACTCGTAGTTGTTCTCGGTGACAACCCCACTCTCACAATGACAACCGATACTCCCGAACCCACCGGTGATCCCGAAATGTATTTCCGTGGCGGTATGAACAACTGGGGTAATGACGGCCTTGACGAAACATGGCAACTCACCAGCAAGGGCGCAGGTAAATATGAATTCGTAGCTAAGGATGCTACTAAGATTGAAGCCGGTATCGAATTCAAGATCGCTGACGCAGACTGGGATAAATTCAACTATGGTCTCGGTCTCGTAACCGTTAACACTTACGAAGAAATGGAAGACGGCGACGAAGTAGGCGCACACTGGAACTACAACGGCGACAACAGCTCTGTTGCTGAAGATTTCGAAGGTACTGTTCTCGTTACAGTTGATCTCTCGAACACAACCGCCGGTGCTGATGTCATCTTCCTGAAAAACTACTTCGCTGGTGATGGCGTTGAAAGCGCTCTCGTTGAAGCTAACGAAGCTCGCACTTTCTACAACCTCCAGGGTGTGAAAGTTGAAAACCCCACTCAGGGCATCTATGTTGTCCGTCAGGGTGGCAAGGCTTACAAAGCCATTGTTAAGTAATCAACCTTAACTTACAATAATATCTCCCCGCGGTCTGCAAAGTCCGCGGGGATTTTTTGTCACAACAGTTAGGGAATAACCGTGAAAAGTATTATATTTGCAGAATAAACCCTAACCCTACCTAATCGGATGGCGATTGAGCTGAATGAACATGATTTCGCTGTGGATATGCTTGCACGGCTGCCTTTCGAGCCGAACGAGCATCAGATGAAGACGGCCTATGCGCTGGCCCGCTTCTGTGTGGCCGGGCATGAAGAGTCTCAGTTCGCCACACGACAGAGGGTATTCATTCTCGGCGGATATGCCGGCACCGGTAAGACCTCGATGGTCGGAGCTCTTGTCAAGACCCTTCAGAGCCAGCGTGTGCAGGTTGTACTACTCGCACCCACAGGCCGCGCCGCCAAAGTGCTGTCACTCAACGCGGGCTATCCGGCATCGACCATCCACAGGCGCATATATCATCATGCGTTGCCCGGAGCCGACCGCATGTATGGACCAGGTCTCAAGACTAATGACTGCGAGGACACGGTGTTCATAGTGGATGAGGCTTCGATGATCTCCTATGACAACAGGTCAGAACGTGGAGGCGAGAACACGCTGATGGATCTGGTGCATTATGTCTACGGCGGATTGCGCTGCAAGATGATACTTGTGGGAGACCGCGGGCAACTCCCGCCGGTCGGAATGCACGATTCGCCCGCCATGGAAGCCGAAGTGCTACGCGGTTTCGGATTAAAGGTCACGGACGTTACGATGACGAAAGTGTCGCGTCAGGGGCGCAGATCCGGAATTCTCGCGCACGCCACCATGATCAGGCGCATATTGATGTCAAACGAGATGGTGAATACCATCATCAGGATCAACACTCACGATTATTCGGATGTAGACATCGTTGAGCCTGACGAACTTCCCGACCTGATCGAAAGTCTTTATGCAAACGACGGCATAGAATCGACCGTAATCATTACACGCAGCAACCGCAAGGCCGTGGAATACAACCAGGGCATCCGCGCCTCTATTCTCTATTATGATCAGCAGCTCGATAAAAACGATCTGCTCATAGCGTCGAAAAACAATTATGTCTGGGCTCGGAAAATCAAAGATATGGGCTTCGTGGCCAACGGTGAGATTCTGAAAGTAGAGCGACTTTTAGGATCGGAGATCCGCTATGGCCTTCAGTTCGCCGATGCAGAGCTGAGTCTGCAAGACCGTCCGGAAGCCGTATTCACCGCCAAATTGCTGCTCGCCCCCCTTACATCCGACTCCAATTCCATATCCCCCGAAACGGCCATGAGGCTGCAACAGGGCGTGTACAACGACCCCGAACTGTGTCCGCGCGAGGCATCGGAAGTCGAGAGAGTCTCGAAGATGCGTCAATCCCCATATCTCAATGCGCTCCAGGTCAAGTATGCCTATGCCATGACATGTCATAAAGCTCAGGGCGGGGAGTGGGATAATGTCATCGTTGACCTTTCCTACATCCCCACCGATCAGCTTTCGGTGGACTTCTATCGCTGGCTCTACACAGCTGTAACCCGTGCCCGGAAGCACCTCTATTTCATCAGTCCTCCGGAGGAGATGCGCGGCACAACCGCAGATGCAAACGAGTGATTATCTTTCCTGCGCATAGCCCTGCGCCTTGAGGGCGTCGCGCATGGTATAATTCATTCCTTCGCGGTAATAGCCGAGAATTTCGCCTACCCAATCTTCGTCAGACGGATTCGATGAACGATTGCGGTGATAATCTGTAAAAGCGCGGTCGTATTCAAGAAGTTTGTCCGCCATATCCTCAGTGCCGTATTTATTATTGAAAATCAGGAGATCAACCGGCTGTTTCGGTTTGAGGTCGGGAATTTCACGTGGCACACCTACTGCAAGAGCGCACACGAGATAGACACCTTTCGGCAGACCGAGCAATTCGGAGATGCGAGCCGGAGCGACTGTGCGTGCGTACCCGATAGGGCAAGTGCCGAGTCCTCGTGAATTTGCGGCTACAATCGCACTCATCATGGCCAGGGATGCGTCTACCGTTCCCACAATGAGTCCGTCGACAGTGTTTTCAAATCCCGGATTGTCGAGGCCTTTGGCCTTGGCGGCAACCGCGATCTTGTTAAAGTCGCTGAGGAAAGCGAAAACTCGCGCCGATGTCTTGAACTGTTTCTGTCCTACGATTTCGGCAAGCTGTTCTTTCAGTGATTGATCTGATATTTCGATTACTGAAAATTGCTGTCCGTTATAGCTTGTGGGAGTGTTACGGATGGCTTCGCGTATAAACCGAAGATCATCTTCGGGAATGCTTTCGCGTTCGTAGCGACGAATCGACCGGCGGTTGAGCAGAGTTTCTTCTACGTTTTTTATCATGATATTTTGAATTGACGTTTATCTTACAACATACTGAGGCGAACAAAGGTTCTTGAATACAACAGTCCCCGTCCGAAAGGGCGGGGACTGTAATGTATAATATACGGTTCGGTCAGATCAACGTACGTTGACGAGATGATTTCCGCGTTCGGTGGCAATGATATATGTGCCTGCGCAGGGCAGAGTGATGCAGTCGGCATCCTTGAGCACGGTGACTGTCGCGCCGGTCAAGGTGAATGCGGCGAGTGTGCTGCAGGGGCGGTCGAACACTACATTCAGGCCGTTGATGTGCCATGCGTTGTCAGCGTTGTCAACGATTCCGTCAACAGCACCGAGGTTGTAGGTGACGCGGTAGGCGGCCAGACCGTTGCCGGGTGAGTAAGTGTAGACATGAGCGGTGTTAGGCTCGATGTTCACGGCTTCGACAGGAGCGGCACAAGTGGTGGAGTTCACTTTGCCGAGACCGTCAGCCGGTACGTTCCACATGAGGTGCATGTCTTTGAAGCTGTCCTTCGAGTTCATTCGGGCGATATTGAATTTTACGCCTTTGCTGTGAGCGTGAGAACTATAAGCGAAGAATTCCTTGCCGGCTACACTGAAACGCGCCATGCCGTTGTTACCTGCCTCGACGGGAGCGGCATCAGTCGATGTGGCGAAAGTGCCGGAAGACTTTTTCGTCGTCAGGTTATAGCATGTGGCGAAGGTGCTGCCGCCATCAACGTATACTGAACGTTCGTTGACGGGATAGACCATGGGAGCGATGCCGAAATGAGTGGCGGAAGTGGGGTAGAAGTCGGCCATCGGCATAGCTGAATAGAGAACGGAATTGCCTTCCTTGCGGATGGTCCAGCGCACAATCACAGGCTTGCTCGCGAGAGCTGCGAACACGCAGAACTGGTCAGAATTGATGTCACCATAGATGGCAGCATGGTCAATTCGGCCTCCGTCGGCTTCCGAAGTGGTGAGACGTGCGATCTCAGTGAGTTCACCGGTGACGGTGTTGACCGCGTGTATCACGAGCGGAGATTTGGCGCAGTTGGTGGTGAGGTTGTGAATGCAGATATTGTTTTTCGAATCCTTGATCACGCCGTTGCAGGGATACAGGTCAACCGAAGCTTCGGAGCCGAGAGTGATGTCGCGGAGGTGTTCGCCTGTCTCGGCGGAGTATTCGCTCAGATATGAGGTTGCTTTTGTATCTGCTGCAGAGCGGCCGCTTACATAGACACGGTCAGGCGTGGCGACGATGGTGCGGTTGAGGCCGCCGTTGGCTTCGAATGACATCTTGCCGTTGTCGACAGTGCGCATCCAGAGGCTTTCGATACTGAATTCTTCGGCGGGGTCGTATTTGGCCTGGTCGAGCGAAATCTCATAGCCGGGTTCGTTGGCGCCGATGTCGAGCTTTTCGATCTTGAATGTGAAGGCGGCGGAAGTGGAGGGATGTACGCGCTGTCCGTCGGCAACCACGCGCCATGAGAAGTCACCGATTCCGAAGGCTGCCGCACGTACGGTCAGAGACGACAGAGTTGCATCAACAGTGCGGTCCATTATTGGAGCCGAGAAATCAGAACCTTTGGCTACCTGTACATAATATGTGTCCACGCCTGCGACGGGAGTCCATGAGAACACGATGTCGGGAGTATCAATCACACTGCCGGGTGCCGGGGTCTTCAGCGTTACAGTAGCTGCGGTGGAGCGGGCCGGAGTCATGAATGCGAATGTATCCGACATTGAGGTTAGCAGCTGAGGCTCTGAAGCGAATACACGCCAGAAATATTTGGTGCTTTCTTCGAGAGATCCGAGATCAACGGTGATTTCAGGTTTTGTCAGGTCTGCTTTTTCGAACACGATTTTGCGGAAAGCGGCGTCCGAAGCGATCTGAATTTTGAAAGTAGCCTTTTCAGAGCCGGTCCATGCGAAAGCGGCATCCCATGCCACAGTGGCGCCGTCGGCCGGAGTTGTGGGAACGGGAACGGCGGAGAAATCGCCTTCATAGTTGACATAGGCGGGAGCTGATTCGATGCCGTAACCGTCGTAGGCGCATACAGCATACCAATAACCTTCGCGCATGCCTTCAGGAATAGTGTAGGAGGGAGAGTAGGTTACACCGAGAAGGTACTGACCATCGATACCGTCGCCGTCCATGGCTTCGGCCTGATCCGGACGAACGCTGAGAGGTACAGCATACACGGTGTAGCGCATGATGGCGCGGCCTTCGACTTTGGTTGCGTTCCATTTCAGGTCAGTGCCGTCGAAAGCGGCCTTGGCAGGAGCTCCGTAGGCCACGGGGTTCTTCCAGTCCACTACGGGAACCAGAGCGGGCGAGGTGTATGAATTCTGTTCGAGATAGTTGCCGAGGCCTTTCATTGTGGGGCCATCGAAATATTTTGCGCTGTAATAAATCTGTCCGGGAGCATTCAAGGCAGGGTTATTGCGGCAGATTTCTACTTCTTTCGCCATTTCAGCCCAACCTTTGGCATTGTTGCCGCCGAATTCGGCTTCATCAACGCGGTAAGAGGCCATCGAGACATAATTGTGGCGACCGAAATGTTTGGCAACCATATCCCACCATTCGCATAACGGACCGAAGGGAGCGTCGGAGCGTGTTGTCGACCAGTAGATCTGGGGAGCGATGAAGTCGATGGAACCGTCGTTGAGCCATGCCAGAGGATCGCAGAAGATGTCATTGTACATCCAGTCCTTACTCTTCACATTAGGTGCGGAGAGTCCGTATTTATAGGCGGAAGCACCACCCACACCGGCCGGGCCGATGCCGAATCGCAAGTCGGGACGCTGAGCCTGAATGCGGTCGTAAAGCTCCTTGACGAAGGTGTTGACATTGTTGCGGCGCCAGTCTTCAATGCTCATGATGGGCTGACGCTCTTCCGGTTTGAGCTCTTTATTGGCTTCTTCGATTGGTTTCTTGTAGGCGAGGTAGTGCTGATAGTCAGCGGCGGCTTCACCTTTGCTCATGCCGTTGCCGGGGTAGAAATAGTCGTCGAAGAGCATGCCGTCGATCTGATAGTTGGTCCAGATTTCCTCCATGACCTTCATGCAGTGTTCGCGTGCGGCAGGAACAGCAGGATTGAAGACAGTCCATTTATTTTCATACATTGTCCAGCCTTTTTCGCGCCACTCCTTGTCCTGCGGGGTTGTGTGTACACGATCGGCGTTGTCAATGCGATAGGGATTCACCCATGCGTAACATTCCATGCCGCGTTTGTGACATTCCTCCACGGCGAATGCGAGGGGATCCCATCCGGGATCAGTGCCGCGTTTGCCGGACACCGATACGCTCCAGGGTTCATAGCTCGATTTGTAGAGCGCGTCGGCCATAGGGCGTACATGTATACATACGCCTGTAAAATTATGCTTTTTAAAATTGTCGAGATAGTCGATCAATTCCTGTTTGGCATCCCTTTGGGTTTGGGCGGTAGTGCCTGTGGTCCGAGGCCAGTCAATGCCCATAGCCGCCATCCAGATAGAGCGGAATTCGCGCTTAGGAGCCTGCGCCGTAGCGCCTTGAGAGGCGATGGCAAGCGCGAGTGCGGCTGCAAGATGTTTTAATTTCATGGTAGTTTCATAAGGCCGCATGAGCGGCAAAATAGAGTTTTAGATAATTATTCAGTTTGCAAAGATACACATAAATATATTATTATACAAAAAATTAGCTGAAATAATGCGCCGCTCTGATTTTGTAATTCCGCACCAAAAGCGGCGTCACGGCCTTGATCGCACGTTTTTATCATTGCCGGTCCGTTGAGGAATCCTATAATGCGTATCCGCTATCGGTTTTTCGGACAAATATTTGTTAAAAAACGTAGTGACGTTGGTTATGTTTGAGGATATTTGTAATTTTGCAGATTGAATGCCCATAGAGCGTTCTATACCAGTCATTCAGAATAATAAACACGTAACACCATATCTCACAATGGCTCAACAAGAAGATGTCTTTAAAAAAATCGTGGCTCACGCCAAGGAGTACGGTTTTGTCTTCCAATCAAGTGAAATCTACGACGGTCTGTCGGCTGTCTACGACTACGGCCAGAACGGCGTAGAACTGAAAAACAACATCAAACGCTACTGGTGGGAAGCCATGACGCTGCTGCATGAAAACATCGTGGGCATCGATTCGGCTATCTTCATGCACCCCACCATCTGGAAGGCTTCGGGCCATGTGGACGCGTTCAACGATCCTCTGATTGACAACCGCGATTCCAAGAAACGTTACCGTGCCGATGTGCTCATCGAGGACCATCTGGCCAAATTCGACGAAAAAATTAACAAGGAAGTGGAGAAGGCCGCCAAGCGTTTCGGAGAGTCGTTCGACCGCGAAATGTTCTGCTCGACCAACGCCCGTGTGGCTGATCTGGTAAGCCGCCGCGACGCCGTGCACGACCGTTTCGCCAAGGCCATGAACGATAACGACCTCAACGAGCTCCGCCAGATCATTATCGATGAAGAAATCGTAGACCCCATTTCCGGCACCAAGAACTGGACCGATGTGCGCCAGTTCAACCTCATGTTCCGCACCGAGATGGGTTCGACCGCCGATGGAGCCATGAACGTATATCTCCGCCCCGAAACCGCACAAGGCATCTTCGTCAATTATCTCAACGTGCAGAAGACAGGCCGCATGCGCATCCCCTTCGGTATCGCACAGATCGGCAAGGCTTTCCGTAACGAGATCGTGGCCCGCCAGTTCATCTTCCGCATGCGCGAGTTCGAACAGATGGAAATGCAGTTCTTCGTACGTCCCGGCGAAGAGATGAAATGGTTCGCATACTGGAAAGAATGGCGCATGCGCTGGCACAAGGCTCTCGGCCTCGGTGATGAAAAATACCGCTACCACGACCACGACAAGCTGGCTCACTATGCCAACGCCGCCACAGATATCGAATTCCTCATGCCTTTCGGGTTCAAGGAAGTGGAAGGAATCCACAGCCGCACCGATTTCGACCTCAGCCAGCATGAGAAATATTCCGGCAAGAAGATACAGTACTTCGATCCCGAGCTGAACGCTAACTACACCCCTTACGTTATCGAGACATCTATCGGTGTTGACCGCATGTTCCTGAGTGTGTTCGCTTCGTCCTATGAAGAACAGAAACTCGAGGGCGGCGATTCGCGTGTGGTACTCCATCTGCCGGCAGCCCTCGCCCCCGTGAAGTGCGCCGTGATGCCGCTCGTTAAAAAGGACGGTCTGCCCGAGCTGGCCCGCGACATCGTCAACGACCTCAAGTTCGATTTCGCCACCCGTTACGATGAAAAGGACTCGATCGGCAAGCGCTACCGCCGTCAGGATGCTATCGGCACACCGTTCTGCATCACCGTGGACCATCAGTCGCTCGAGGACGGCACAGTAACCCTTCGCCACCGCGATTCCATGGAACAGGAACGAGTGAAGATCGCCGATCTGCACACCATCATCCACGGTCAGGTGTCGCTCAACGCCCTGCTGCGCAAACTTAATTAACCGAAAGCGACCAGGCAACCGCCGGTCGCGGAAATCAAGTCTCCCCTCAAAACAAAGAATCATGAATTACAAGAAATTTATCGTCCCCGGCGTCATCATCATCGTGCTTCTGCTCCTTGTGGGCTGGTATGTGTCTGTCCGCAACAATCTGGTAACAATCGATGAGGGTGTGGAGAACCAGTGGGCCAAGGTCGAGGTGCAGTATCAGCGCCGCATGGACCTCATACCCTCGCTTGTAGAGACCGTAAAAGGCTATGCCAAACATGAGAGCGAGACATTCGAGAATGTCACCCGCGCACGCGCCGGTCTTACGGACGCCTATAACGCCGCGAATGCCCTGCAGGGCGGTGCCTCCGAGGCCAACACCTCCGAGGAGGCCCTTGATCAGTACAACAACGCGCAGCAGAGCCTTGGACGTGCACTCAGCATATATGTTAACGCCGTGCGCGAGGCATATCCGGATCTCAAGGCAGACACGCAGTTCACCGATCTTCAGACTCAGCTCGAAGGTACCGAAAACCGTATCGCCACCGAGCGTGGCCGCTACACCGATGTCGTAAAGGAGTATAACGTGACCGTGCGTCGTTTTCCCGCATCTATCGTAGCCTCGATCAGCGGATTCGCTGTCAAGCCTCAGTTCAAGGCTGACGCTCAGGCATCTCAAGCTCCTAAATTTACTTTCTAACCGGCAGCGATATGAAGAAATCACTTCTGACACTCATTATGGCCGCTGCGGCGTTGTCAATCCAGTCATGCTCGCACGAGGACAACGACATCAAGCTCTCCGACTATGACGAGTGGCGTGCCGAAAACGATCAGTGGCTTAAGGAGATCCAGAACCGTAAGAATCCCGACGGCTCGCCCTATTACCGTACCTTGATTCCGGTATGGAATCCGGGCGCGTTCGTGCTCATACACTATTTCAACGACCGTCTCGAGACAGCCGGGAATCTCTCGCCCCTGTACACCTCGACTGTGGATGTGCGTTACATCGGCTACAACAAGAACAATGAACCGTTCGATTCGTCGACCACAATTAATACCACAGGAACGCCCGGTGTGGCGCGATTCCGGTGTAACAATGTGATTCAAGGCTGGAGCATAGCCATGGAAGACATGCGTGTAGGTGATACGGCCGAAGTGGTTGTGCCCTACAATGTGGGTTACGGTTCGTCATATTCCGCGGCAATCAAGCCTTATTCCAATCTGCGCTTCAATATCCGCCTTGTCGACATCTATCGCTACGAGGCTGCTCCGTACTGATTCTCTTCAACTGATTATAACACAGAACCCCGCGATCCGAATGGAGTCGCGGGGTTCTGTTTTTAGCGTAAGTTTAGTTAAGTTTCTCAACCGCCATGCGGATGCGGGCCATGGCCTCACGCAGATTCTCGTCGGATGTCGCGTAGGAGAAACGTATGTATCCCGGGGCGCAGAATGCCGCGCCATCCACTGTGGCGACATGCGCTTCTTCGAGCAGATACATGGCGAGGTCGCCGGAGGTGGCTATGACCCGGTCGCCGAACCGTTTCCCGAGCACCGCGCTCACCTCCGGGAACAGATAGAAGGCTCCCTGCGGGCAATTGACGCGGAAACCGGGAATCTCCGATGCCAGACTCACCACAAGATCGCGGCGCCGACGGAACGCAGCGCACATCTCGGCCACGCACTCCTGCGGGCCGGTGTAGGCCGCTTCGGCCGCTTTCTGGGCGATGGATGAAGCCCCGGAAGTGTACTGCCCCTGAAGTTTGCTGACGGCTTTGGCTATGGCGAGCGGAGCTGCGCAGTAGCCTATGCGCCAGCCGGTCATGGCATAGGCTTTCGAAACACCGTTGATAAGGACGGTGCGGTCCTTGATGGCTTCAAATGATCCGAGAGATGTGAACGAACCTGTGTAATTGATGTGCTCATAAATCTCGTCGGCAAGAACGAGCACCTGCGGATGGCGGGCCAGTACATCAACCAAAGCCTGAAGTTCATCGCGCGAATATACGCTGCCGGTAGGATTGGACGGCGAGCAGATCAGCACCATCCGCGTGGCCGGAGTGATGGCAGCTTCGAGTTGGTCAGGAGTGATTTTGAAGTCGGTGTCGATTCCTGCGGGAACGAGTACACTTTTTCCCTCGGCGAGTTTGACCATCTCGACATAGCTGACCCATGCGGGAGTGGGGATTATCACCTCGTCGCCGCGGTTCACTGTTGCCAGAATCACATTGCAGAGGGCCTGCTTGGCGCCGTTGCCCACAACGATCTGCTCCGGTGCGAAATCAAGTCCGTTTTCGCGAGAGAGCTTTTCGGCTACGGCTTTACGGAGCGAGAGAAAGCCGGGCACGGGCGAATAGTAGGTGAAATTGTCCTCCACGGCCTTTACAGCGGCAGCTTTAATATGGTCGGGCGTATGGAAATCCGGCTCGCCTACCGATAGGTTGATGACGTCGATGCCGGCGGCTTTCAGCTCATTGCTTTTCTGCGACATGGCCAGGGTCTGCGACACAGCCAGAGATTCTACGCGGTTTGAGAGAAAATTCATGATTCTTAGAGTTACTTTATTTTTCGCAAAGGTACGATTTTTTCGGCATATTCTCATCAAAAGTTTGTATATTTGCGGATGTAAAAAACCTCTGAAAACTGAAAGGAAAAATATGAAAAAGCACACATTCCTTTTTAAGACATTGGCAGCCGTTGTGCTGCTTGCCACGTCGGCGGCATGTTCGCTCACTGAAAAGCCCGATGCCACCGGTCTGATCGGCGAGGATGCGAAGTTGGCCTGTCTGGTGAACATCGACCGCGTCATGGCTGATCAACATATCGAATCGCTGGATGCTTTTGAAAATATCACGGGAAAGTGGTCGGATGAAACCCGCGTATGTGTTTCGGCCGTTAATGATCTCGATTGCCGGGAACTGTTGTTATGGCAATACGATTCGGACACGCTTAACATGGTCTGGATTCCTGAAAACCCCGCAAAAGCGGAAGATGTCGTCAAAAAACGGGGAAAGATCAAGAAGTTTGATGATTTGTCCATTGCTGAAGTCGGGGGGTGTTACCTGGGTTTGACACCCGACGGTCTGATCTGGACTTTATCAGCCTCATCAGCCGATGAGGCCGCCGGCTATGTGCGCAATGCGTTGGCGAGGGCCAAAACACCTCTGGAATCGTGGAAAAGAGACCTGTTGAAAGGCGATAAGGATGTGGAGTTCTTCTATACCGATTCAGCCCTGACATGTGCTTCCGGAGTTCAATTCGACAGTGTTAAAGTCAATTTAACGGTTGGATTGTATGACAAGGAGGGTAAGGCGTACAACATTGTGAAAGGCACCGAATACCGCACCATTGGCCAGTGTGGATTGAAAACGTCGCGTGAAGCGGATCTGTGCGGTCTTATGGGTCAGCTGAATATGGCCCGGATGTTCGACAATGTAAGGGAACTGCTCCCTGAAGAAGTCCTCGAATATTGGGATAGCCAGAATGATGAAGATCTTAAAATGTTGGACGGACAAAGCGGCCCGAATATGTTGTTCGGCAAGGTAGGCGCGTCGTTTTTTGATTTTACTACCTGGAAATTCTTGTTAAACTATGCATTCCCCACCAACGATGATGCCCGTCGGGTGTTCGATATGTCGATAAAGAATGTCGAACAATTGGGTATTCCCGTGCAACGTAACGGTGACAAGGTCGCTGTAAATATCGAAGGTATGGCAAATTGCGTGGGGTCGCTTGACGGCGATTTACTGACGATAAACATTAACGATGCGGAATTTGACCTCGACGAGCCCCTGCCGGCTCTCGCAGAGGATGCTCTCGCATGGTGTCATCTTCGTATTAACCGTAATCTGATGATGCTCTTAGGGGGTAAGCCCAATCTTGATGAATTGGTCGTTGATGTATATCTCAAGCCTGAAAATCTTGAGCTTGAGATTGTGCTCCGGGAATCCAGACAGACTATTCTACAGGCATTGCTTTCGCGATGAGAGATTCACGCCTTGATCTTATAGAACTTCGTGACGTCGTGCCCGCGCCGCTTGCCGATGAACGCACCTCCGGCGAGGTGTGGCGTACGGAGCTGACGCTGCATCGCGGCACCTTCTATCGAATCGATGCCGCGTCCGGTGCGGGAAAGTCGTCGCTTTGCGCGTTCCTCATGGGAACGCGGGTCGATTATAAGGGACACATATTATATAATAATAAAGACATCTCGGCTTTCGGAGTTCGGGAATGGTGCCGCCTGCGCGAACGCCATCTCGCATATCTTCCGCAGGAACTCGGCCTGTTCGATTCCCTTACGGCCATGCAGAATGTGCTGCTGAAGAACGCGCTGACCGATTATCATTCCGAAGCTGAAATACGAACCATGTTCGGGCAGTTGGGGATCGATACCCGAGCCGACCGGCTTGTCGGCACGCTGTCCGTTGGTCAGAAACAGCGTGTGGCCCTTATCCGCTCACTGTGTCAACCGTTCGATTTTCTGATTCTTGACGAACCTGTGAGCCATCTTGACGCGGAGTCGAACCTCCGTTGTGCCGAGATGGTGACGGCCGAGGCCCGCGGGCGTGAAGCCGGTGTGATAACGACATCGGTCGGCAATCCACTGTCGCTCGCCGACGTAGAAATTCTGAAATTATGATCTGGAGATTGTTGAGACGCAATGTGAGTGTGGCGCAACTGGCAGCCTATGCTCTGGCCGCCTTTGTCGGGCTGGCAGTCATTCTTACAGGCGTCCAGTTCTATAGTGATGCGCTTGCGGCCACAGGCGGCAAATCGCCTGCGTCGCTTCCTGAGGGGCGGCTGATAGTGTCGAAGCGGGTGGGCCTGTCCGCCACTTTGAGAGGAGAGGCTCCTTCGTTTACTCCCGGCGATATAGAATCGCTCGAGGCGCAGCCATGGTGCCGCGGTGTGGCAGAGTTCACGGCATCCGACTTCGGGGTGCACGCCTCTGTGGAGCTTGGCGGCCGGGTGCTTCAGACGGCTCTTTTCTTTGAATCGCTTCCGGACAGCCTGATGTCGGCCGAGGTTCGTGGTTCCGGTGAGTGGGAATTCCACCCGGAGTCGCCCTTCGTGCCGGTGGTGCTTCCGCGCGACTATCTGGCACTTTACAACTTCGGATTCGCGGCTTCGGGCAAGATGCCTCCGCTTAGCGAGGGGATGATCTCGAGCGTGCCCCTTGCAGTGACACTGACGGGTAACGGTCTGCGTGAGACGCTGCCCGCGAGGATTGTCGGTTTCTCAGACGGCCTGAACACAATCGCGGTGCCGCAGGCGTTCATGTCGTGGGCCTCGGGGCGTTATGGCCGTGGCGACTCTGTCTCTGCTCCCTCGCGTCTGATTGTCACAGTTGAAGATCCGGGCAGTCCGGCTGTGACCCGCTATATGGAATCGCGCGGCTATGAGATCGCGGCTCCGGCAGCTGACGACGGCGCGGGACGCGTGGTGCGAACCCTCGCAGGCGTAGTCACCGGGGTAGGGGGTACTGTAATGATTCTCGCTGTGGTGATTCTCGTGCTGAGTCTGTTCCTTTTGGTGCAGAAGAGTCGTTCGGCCATCTCCGGCCTGCTTTTGCTTGGCTATACTCCAGGCGCCATCTCGCGCGGTCTTGTGCTGATGAGCGTCGGGGTGACTCTCGGAGCGACAGCGGCGGCGTTCGCCGGCATGCTCGCCGCGCGCTCGATGTGGGTCGGGACGTTGGAGGCTGAATCGCTCGTGTCCTCGTTTCCGGTTGCAGGATTCGTGGCTGCATCGGTGCTGCTCGCAGCCGTGTGCCTGCTTGATGCGGCCGTGATTTATATAAAGGTTCGGGGCTGTTTCAGAAGCTGAACGGATATAATTTTAACATTTCGGCCAAATTTTAACATTCACAGGTTAAAATTTGGCCGATGTCAATATTTAGGGTGTTAAAAATTGGTAAGAATGGAATTTTTTTGCGTACTTTGTGGTTGCTAATCATCGGTGCGCTAAGCAGAGTTGCGTGCCACAAGATGATAGGCACGAATACTAACGTACCATAAAAACACTCGTAACCTCCTTTAATCTAATACTTTAGCCCAAGGAATCTAACATAAGCCCAATTCGCGCCCCCGAAGTCGGCGGCGTGCGGATTTTTTGCTGTAACAACATAAGAATCAAATAATTGAGATTATAAAATTACTAACTTAAAAACCTTTCTTGCATGCAAAACATTTGTTTTCGAATGACACGTAAGGCACTTCTGGCGCTCGCGCTGGTGGTGGCTTGTGCATTCCCTGCATTAGCGCAAAAAATCACTGTCACAGGTACAGTGTACGAGCCTGAGGGAGAACCCGCCCTCGGCGCAAGCGTCGTAGTGGAAGGCGAGACTGGCGGCGTGGTTACCGACCTCGACGGCAACTACTCCATCCATGTTGATGCCAACGGCACACTCGTATTCTCTTACATCGGCTGCGAGAGCCAGACCATCAAGGTCAACGGCCGCACGAACATCGACGTGCATCTCTCCGCAAGCTCGGTGGCTCTTCAGGAAGTCGTGGCTATCGGTTACGGTACGGTTAAAAAGAGCGACGCCACAGGTGCTGTGTCGGTGCTCAAACCTAACGAAATCGAAGCCGGTCTGGCTGCTTCGGCCCAGGACCTTCTGGTAGGTGCAAGCCCCGGTGTCGTTGTATCGACCGACGGTGGTAGCCCCCAGGGTGGCGCATCTATCCAGATTCGTGGTGGTGCCTCGCTTTCGGCCACAACCGAACCTCTTATCGTGATCGACGGTGTGCCCATGGACTCCAAGGGTGTGACCGGTTCGTCCAACCCCCTCGCTCTCGTTAACCCCGAGAACGTGGAATCGATGACAATCCTGAAGGACGCATCGGCAACCGCCATCTTCGGTAGCCGTGCATCTAACGGTGTGATCATCATCACCACCAAGAAAGGTATGAGCGGCCGTCCGCAGGTGAACTTCGCCGCCAACTTCTATGTAAACACACCCCGCAACTATCTGAACATGATGACCGGCAACGAATTCGCCGACTACATCCTCCGCACTCAGGGCGAAGGCTCGATTCCCGCATCGGCCCTCGGTCAGATGGTAAACGGCGAACGCGTGATCTACAACACCGACTGGCAGAAAGAAGTGCTCCGCACCTCGTTCTCCCATGACTACAGCCTCTCAGTGGGCGGTCAGGCCGGATTCCTCCCCTATCGCGCAGCCGTAGGTTACACCGACAATCAGGGTATCATCCGCAACTCGGGCATGCAGCGTCTCACCGCCAGCATCAACCTCACTCCCAAATTCTTCGATGATCTCCTCTCGATCAACGCCAACGTCAAGGGTGCCTACATCACCAACTCTTATGACCAGGGTGCTCTGGGCGGTGCTGTTTCTTTCAACCCCACCCTTCCCGTCAAGAATCCCGAAGGCAACGTGTTCAACGATTGGACCACATACGTAAGCTCAGGTAACGTAGCCGGCCCGAACGATGCAGGTACGGATATCAATACCCTGCAGGCCATCAACCCCCGTTCGCTCGTTGACGACTATAGCTCGAAATCAAAGGTTTATCAGTCTGTCGGCAACATCCAGTTCGACCTCAAGATGCCTTTCCTCCGTGAACTCAGCGCCAACCTCAACCTCGGTTACGACTACAGCCACGGTGAATGTGCAAACCTCAACAGCGCCTTCTCTCCCAACGCGTGGAAGAACGGTTTCTCGGTTAAGGAAGCAGACGGTTCGGTGACCAACTACAAGATCGGTTATACCAACCGCGACAAGAGCCTCGACGAGAACCTCTCACTGCTGCTCGACGTTCTGGTTAACTACAACAAGGAATTCGCAGCCATCAAGAGCAACCTCTCAGTTACAGGCGGTTACTCCTGGCAGCACTTCAATCAGAAAGGTCACTCGTTCGCATACGTCGATCCGGCCATCGCTTTCGCAGCCGACGAATCTGTTCGTCAGTACGCAAAATATCAGTATGCTCCCACATATTATTATGAGAAAGCATATCAGCTGGTATCGTTCTTCGGACGTCTCAATTACACCTTCATGGACCGCTACCTCCTGACAGCCACCATCCGTCACGACGGTACTTCGCGCTTCGGCAAGACCCACCGCTGGGGTACATATCCCGCATTCGCTCTGGGTTGGAAGATTCTCGACGAAAACTTCATGGAAAGCGCACGCGGCTGGATGACCGAACTGAAACTCCGCGGCGGTTACGGTGTGACCGGTCAGCAGGGTCTTAACGAAGACTACTTCCCCTATCTGGCCACATACTACAACAACCTCTCGAACATGACCGACCGTTATCCCATCAACGGTGATTATGTTCACCCCCTCAACCCGAACAAGTACAACGCCGACCTGAAGTGGGAATCAACCGCTACATGGAACGTAGGTCTTGACTTCGGTTTCCTCAACAACCGCATCAACGGTAGCGTGGAATACTACATCCGCAAAACAACCGACCTTCTCGTCGAGGCTAACTATCCCGCAGGTTCAAACCTCTCGAACGTGGGTTGGATCAACGCCGGTGACCTCCGCAACGAAGGTTTCGAAATCACCCTTAACACCCGCCCCGTCGTTACACAGGACTTCCGCTGGAACTCGAACGTGAACGTCGCCTACAACAAGAACAAGATCACCCGCATCGCCGAAGGCTATAACGGTGTGACCGGCGGCATCGGCAACGGTGTGAACGTCGAAAAACACGAAGTAGGCCGTCCCGCTTACAGCTTCTATGTTTACGAACAGGTTTACGACAAGGAAGGCAATCCCCTCGAAGGTGTTTACGTTGACCAGAACGGCGACGGCATCATCACCGACCAGGACAAGATCTTCTATCACAGCGTATTCCCCGCAGTGACCGTCAACTGGACCAACACATTCAACTACAAGAACTGGGACTTCGGCTTCGTGCTCCGCGGCAGCTTCGACAACTGGGTTTACAACAAGAACCAGGCTAACAACGTATTTGTCAATCCTACCACATCGACCGTGCCCCTGTCGAACATCATGTCCGGTACATATCTGTTCGAACAGGCCCGCAACACCGAACAGCTCACCTCGAACTACTTCGTTCAGAACGCTTCGTTCGTACGCTGCGACAACATCACCGTCGGTTACACCTGGGATAACCTCCTCAAGGAAAAACTCCGCCTCAGAGTATTCGGTGCCGTACAGAATCCGTTCGTGATCACCAAGTACAAAGGCCTCGATCCTGAAGTCACCTACTCGAAGGGTATCGACAACAGCGTTTATCCGCGACCCATCACTGTTTCACTCGGTGTAGTCGCATCCTTCTAAACCGCCAGCATATATAAATCCGTTATAACAGACAATATATGAAATTATCTAAATATCTGGTTGTAGGCGGTATCGCAGTTTCAGCGATGCTCTCAACCTCCTCTTGTGTCGGAGATCTCAACGTCGAACCCGATGATCCCAACACTATAACCAAGATCAGCTCCAAAGCTGACATGGAGAGCCTCTTCGGCGCTCTCTACTATGACCTCCTCACAGGCGACGGTCTGTCAGTGAGCGACGGCGGTGCAGGTTCGTACATGCGCTGTCACTTCAACCTCCAGGAAATCACTGCCGACGAATGTTTCATCTCCGACAAGTGGAACGACCCCGGCTACACCGTGCTCAACTTCAACACATGGGGCAACGATAACGAATGGATTTACGCAGCTTATTCGCGCGAAAACCACCTCGCCAAGCTCGCTTCCGTATTCATCAGTGACCTCCATACCTACGGTCCTCAGTGGTACACTGACGAGGAAATCAAGCAGATGGACGCAGAAGCACGCACACTCCGCGGCTTCGCCAACTACTGCCTCATCGACCTCTTCGGCCGCGGCCCCTGGGTGGATGAAAACTCTGAAACAGGCGCTGTGCCCGAGACCTGCGACCGTGCCACTCTCTTCGAACGCACCGTCGCCGACCTCAAGGCCAACGTGCCCAACATGATCCCCGCAGCCCAGCAGAGCTACGGCCGCCTCTCCCGTGAGGCCGGCTATATGCTGCTCGCCAAACTCTATCTGAACGCCGAAGTCTACACCGGCACCCCGATGTGGAAAGAATGTGCCGACGCTCTCAAAAACGTAGTTGGCACCGGTCTCGAACTCGCTCCCGAGTACAAGTATCTGTTCTGCGCTTCGAACGACAAATATGTAGGTAACGGCGAAATCGTATGGGGCATTCCCCAGAAGATCGGCTTCACCGAAACATGGGGCGGTACGACATACCTCACCTGCGGTGCATGGATGGAAGCTGACGGCGACGACACTCCCCTTGCCGAACAGCTCAAGAAGCTTAACAACCACGGTACTCCCTGGTCGGGTCTCCGCATCCGTCCCGAGCTGTCCAAAGCCCTCAACGGCGACCCCCGCCGTCTGCTCTACGAAGGCGACTATCAGGAAGCAATCCCCGACCTCGCTTCGTATAAGGAAAACTCTTGCGGCTACATGCTCATCAAGTACACCAACACCACCGAAGACGACTATTACAACGAAAATCACACCGGCGACACCTACAACAACGGTACACAGGTTTCGGATACCGACTATCCTCTGTTCCGTCTGGCAGACGCTTATCTGATGCTCGCTGAATGTCAGCTCCACGGCATTGAATGTGACGGTTTCACATACTTCAACAAAGTTCGTGAACGTGTTGGTCTTGATCCCATCGCTGCTCCTACAGCTTCAGAGATCCTCAAAGAACGCCAGTGCGAACTCTACATGGAAGGCCACCGTCGTTCCGACCTTATCCGCTTCAAACTCTATACCGGAACCGCATATCTGTGGTCATGGAAGGGTGGCGAATACACCGGTGCAGGCATTGCCGACACACGCGCTCTGTATCCCATTCCTTACCAGTACATAGCCACTATCGGTCAGAACCCCGGTTATTGATTACGCGGTGTTAAAGATTCATTTCTAATCAATCAATGAACTTCAAAATGAAAAAATTCATATATCTCATGGCCGGAATGGCACTGGCTGTAGGTGGTACCGGATGTGCCGACACCCAGAAGCCTGTCTTTCAGGAGCCTACCACTTTCACCGTGAACGCTCCGGCATTCCAGGATGAATTCCTGGCCACAACCGGTGATATGGAAAGCAAGGAAACATTCGTTCTGACTTGCTCGCAGCCCGACTATGGTTTCGCCGCCAAGGCAAACTATAACGCTCAGGTGAGCCTCACCGGTGAATTTAAGGATGAAGTGCGCGATGAAAACGACGAAGTCGTTAGCCCCGCCACTTACGCTACCATCCAGAATCAGGATGTGAACAACGCCGCTATGTCGCTCCGCACATACGATCTGGCTGTGGCAATGTGCACCCTGCTGAACATCAACAGCGAGGAATCTTGGGAAGCTTACCTCGCCAATGGCGGCAAACTTGAAGGTTTCAAGGTGTACATGCGTGCGACCTGTGAAATCGCAGGTGTCGCCGGCAGCTTCATCGCTTCCGACAATACTGTCAGCTACAATAATGTAGGTCTCAGCTATGCAGTTCCCACCGCTGGCAAGATCTTCCTCGTAGGTGATGTGGCTCCCGAGTCTGAAAAGATTAACTTTACCGCTCCTACCGCTGATAACAAAGAGTTCTATCAGGATTATGCTCTTGTTGAACCTGAAATCGGCTGCAAGATCTATGCCGGTACCTTCCTGATGCCTTCTGCTGAAGAAGCTCACGCAGGTGCTACCATCGACAATGTCGACACCTATGTACAGTGGCGTTTCTTCACCGAGCTCAACGGTTGGGCTGACAAGTCAGTTCAGGTTGCTTCGCACAATGATGACTTCTACAAACTTCCCATTAACGAACTCGTGGAAACCGGCGTGTACAACGGCGATGCAGTATATGGTCAGGGCAACTGGGGCGTATTCCTCGAAGAAGCTTCCGACATCACTATGGCTGTTTCACTGGTTGACCCCGCCAAACCCAAGGTATTCTTCCGCATGGGCAAGTGGGATGTGACTATCGCTCCTGACGCTGCCGGCATCAACGAACCCGTGTTCACAGCTCCCGAAGCCGAATAATTCTCAAACAACAAATTAACTCTCACGAAATATTATGAATAAATTTGCATATATCTGCGGAATTGCGGCACTCTCGCTTGGTTTCGTGGCCTGCGACGATGAACTGCCCAATCCCCCGGGTCAGTCCAATCCTCAGCCTGAGATTTTCGAAAGCTCGGGTCTGGTAATCGCTCAGGACGGCTTCGGTGAGACAGAGGCTCTCAACCTGCAGTACGACGCCGACAACGGCCTCAAGACCGTGCTCGGCAAGATCACCACTCTTGACAAATTCCCCGAAGGCTTCCAGCTCTACTTCGTGTACGAGGTGTCGACCACCGAGGACTTCGCGAAAACAGCCGAATTCGAGGCTTCCGCTGAGGAAAATGACATCGTGGTGTCTCCTTCGACCCTCAACACCGTGATCTACGAGAACTTCACTCGTGATCCGCAGGAAATCACTGTTTACAGCCGTGTCGCAGCTTATGCCCGCCAGGGTGAATCTGTGATGCGTCTGGGTGGTGCCGACAAATATTTCGGCGAATACACTTACAAGGTGCTTCCCTTCACTCCCGAACGTGTTATCGAAAATTCGTACTATCTGCTGACCCGCACCGTGGGTGCCACTACCTGGAATCTGAACACCGCGCAGGAGTTCACCCAGGTTGAAGAAGGCAGCCCCTACGACAGTCCTGTATTCATGGTTAAGTTCGACGTTCCCGTCGGCGGTCTTGAATGGGCCGTTCTTCCCGGTTCGAACTTCGTTGCCGCCAACACAGCTGTCGTGTTCGGTGTAGCCGAAGCCGATGCTATCGAAGGCAACCTCGTTGCTGCCGACGGCGAAACCGCTCTCGCAGGCGTCATCTCTGAGGAATCTCCCTACAGCGTGACAGTCAACATGGAAACCCTCACTTACTCCGTAGCTTTCGCTTATGAATACCTCTATGTGGTGTCTAACGGCAACACAGACTTCAGCAAGGCCCGCAAGTTGTCCACTCAGAATTATCTGAACTATTCCGGCTTCGCTCGTCTGCAGAACAACTGGTATCTCACAGGCCAGCCCAACCTCGACGGCGCACTCTTCAAGACTTCAGGTGACGAACCCGAAGTGAGCGAAGACGGCGTTATCAAGGGTGAGGTTGTCATGACCAACAAGGACGATGCCGATGCAGCTGACATGCTCGCAGCCGACGGTCTCTACTATATCGACATCAACCTCGGTGTGTTCAAGTACACAGCTACCCGCATCAACACCATCAGCCTCATCGGTGGATTCAACGATTGGACTCTGGAAACAGCTGTCGACTTCACCCCGTCGTCGACCTCGCTGATCTGGAACCTCAAGGATATCGCGCTCCCCGAAGGTGAACTCAAGTTCTGCTGCAATCACGCATGGACACTTGACTTCGGCGGCGAAGAAGGTGCTGTTGCCGGCGATGGCGACATGGTATTCAAGGGCGCAAACATCAAGGTTGAGGAAGCCGGCAAGTACGACATCAAACTCAACTTCAACAATGTTCCCCCGACATTCTCGTTCACCAAGAAATAATCTCAGAACGTCATAAACTGGCAGAGGCCACCCGCCGGGTGGCCTCTGTTTTGTTTTTACAGTCGTTTTGTCGGGTTGGCAGCCACGGCGTGGACCGTCGTGGTCCGAGGTGCTGGTGGCACGTGGTAGGGAGGCGCGGACGTCTCTATTATATTTGCAGTTGCAAAGAAAAGGTTAACTTT
>CAMWNG010000002.1 GCA_947175575.1 uncultured Bacteroidales bacterium
CCTTCCTTGTTGTCGTTGCGCGGGGGATAGTAGTTGATGCGCACTTTGTGGAAGTAGTCGGTGTAGAGATCGGGCTGATTTTCAGGCACGAGGATTGATTCAAGAGTGGAGAGCTTCGAAACTTCCTTGGTGCGGAAGTTGGCGGGTTCGTCGAGCACGAGGCCGTCACGGTTGCCGAGGATGTTGGTAGAGAACCAACCGGAGAGGCCGAGGCAACGAACGCCGATGATGGGGGCGAAGCCTGATTTCACCAGAGTCTGGCCGGTCTTGAAGTCCTTGCCAGCGATGGGCATTTTGGTCTTTTCGGCGAGTTCCCACATGGCGGGGATGTCGACGGTGGTGTTGGGAGCACCCATGATGAAGGGAGCGCCTTCGGTGAGGGCTGCGTAAGCGTAGCACATCGAGGGAGCGACGTTTTCCTTATCGTCAGCCTTCATGGCAGCTTCGAGGTCGGCGAGGTTGTAGTGAACCTTTTCGTTTACGGGAACATAAACTTCGGTAGAAGCGGCCCAGAGGACAACTACGCGGTCGCAACCATTCTTTTCCTTGAAGTCACGGATGTCTTTTTTGAGCTGTTCAACCATTTCCCAACGGGTCTTGCCTTCCATTACGTTGTTGCCATCGAGGCGTTTAGCGTAATTTTTGTCGAAAGCGGCCTTCATGGGTTTGATGGCTTCGAGTTCGTCTTTTACGGGGAGGATGTCTTTTTCCTTGAGCACTTCAGCCTTCATAGCGGCTTCGAAAGCGTTCTCGGGATATACGTCCCATGTGCCGAAAACGATGTCGTCGAGTTTTGCCATGGGGACGATTTCGCTGTAGTGGAGGTACTTTTTGTCAGTGCCTTCGCCTACACGCATTTTGTCATATTGAGTTACTGAACCGATGGGTTTTGCGAGACCTTTGCGGGCCATGAGTACACCGGTCATGAAAGTGGTGGATACGGCGCCATTGCCTACCACCAGAACACCGAGCTTGCCGTTTGCAGGCTTAACATTGCTTTGTGCCATTTTGATACTGTGTTGGTATGTTTTTCTTATTATGTTGTCAAAAACGAACAGACGAACCTTGCGGCTCGTTTCACACTGCGAAAGTAGGTATTATTTCCGAGTCGGCAATGATTTAATTGTGTAAAGAAAGTGAAATGATGTAAATAAGTGTTTCAAAATTGGGTATATGGTTAAGATAGGTTAAATTTAATTGAGGTATATGTGGATATGAGTTTAAGGATGTTAATGGGGATTTCTGAGAAAAAATTTAGATTTTCTAACATTTTGGAGGGTTGGTAGCGCCGCCGAGGACGGCCGCGCGGTCCCTTTTTGGTCGGGTTGGCAGCCACGCCGGAGACCGTCGTGGTCCGGGGGGTGTAGTGGACACGGCGGGTCCCTTTTTGGTCGGGTTGGCAGACACGCCGGAGACCGTCGTGGTCCGTGGTTCGGGGGGATAGATGCAAAAATCCCTTCCGCGGGTTGCGGAAGGGATTTTTTGGTGTGTTGGAGAATCAGCGGATGTAGATTTTCTGAACTCCGGATGCGGTGCGCTTGAGGTAAACGCCAGCGGGAGCGGCAGAGGGGTTGACGGGGCGACCCTGGAGGTCGAAGAGCTGTTCGAAGTCGTCGCCGGCAGATTCAATGATATCTTCCACACCGCTCATGCCCGGGTTGGGATCAGTGGATTTGATCGAAACGGTGAGATAGTTGTCGGTCACTGCAACACCGGGTTCGGTGGAACGAGAGATGTTGGCTCGTGCGGGAATCTCTGTGTAACGGCGGATATAGTGTCCCGACATTACAGGAGTTTCCTCGGACGCCTTGTTCTCGTGATTGAATGCAATGGTTGCGCCGGAGCCGGTGTTGGCGTAATTCGATACGACTTTTTGTGGACGCGAGGGATTGCCTGTGTCAGCCGACTCATTGTGGTGGGACACGAGAGTGAAATCTTCGGCGCGGTCGGGATCGTGACCGTCAGGAACCGAACACCAGAGAGCGTGGCCGTGGATGTTGAGGTATTGTTCTTCGTCATCATCCTCGACGTCAGGACGGGGCCTGTATGAGTACTGCTCGGGGTTGTCCCAGTTAACAACGCACGAATATGCGTAGGTGCCGTCTTCGTTATCCTTTTCATACTGCATCATCAGTCCGGTGAACTGAGGCACTGTGAGTTCGGGCATCTGGACGATAGCGTTGCCGTAGGTGTTGCCATTAAGATACTCGGTGCGGAGCAGGTATCGGCTTCCGGGCTGCATGCCGAAAGGCATTATCGCGGTCACCTTGCCGGTGTATCCCGCAGGTGTGGTGCGGTTGGTATTATTATCCTCGATGTTTCCGTTCTCGTCGAGCACGTAGATTTCGAATCGCCCGTTGGCATAGCGGTCAATGAACGCAATCTGCTTCGGGTCGTTGATGTCATCTACATTGAATACGGTGTAGCCGTTGATGTTCACATTAGTGCGGGTCTCGACGGCGATGCCGACGCGACTTTCTTTAAGACGTGCTGCATAATCGGTGTCGTTGAGAGCTTCGTCAGGATCGTATGCTTCGTAGCCGGCATAGAGATTTCGCTTAATGACAGCAACCGGAACATGGTTTGAAACGAGCTGATGATTGTCGTCAGGCTGACAGATAATGCGGTATTCGTAAGACGCAGGCTGAAGGTCGGCGGCTGTTGAGACGCTGAAGTTGTCGACGAAGTCAGCCATGATGCCGAAGTGGCCGTCAAGGGCGAGCGCGGGGGCTTCATCACCTTTCTTGAATGTGTCGAATTTCATTTCCACAATGGCGGAAGCACCTTCGGGTACTCCATCGAGATAGTTTACACCGTCAGGCTGATAATAGTAGACGGGTGCGGTGAAAACCCATACGCCCCATCCGCTGTCGGACTTGTATTCGGAGTTTTTGGTAGCAGAACCGTCGGCATCATCAAGAGTGAATGTTGCGATTCGTTCATATTTACCATCGGCGGGATTTATACGGTGGAGGTAGAAAGGAACGGTCTTGCCTTTAAGAACATTATAGGTGAGAGTCGGGCCGTTGACAATTTCATCATCATCGGTCTTGACACTGTTGTCAATGAGCGAAACGGTGTTGACATAGTGGTTCGTGAGCGAAGGAATGTCAAATGCGGACTTCGGGTCGCCTTTGATGCGGAGCTGCAGCACTTCATCGCTGCTGAGACCCGGCAGGATTGCAACAGTTTCGTTCGAGCTGACGAATGAGAAGTCTGAACTTGATGGACGACCGCTCACTACATAGGTGACCTTACGACCATCGTCCATTAGCGGTTCGTGAATCTTGACGGTAACGTCGGTCGATTCGGAACGGGTAACGCGACCGTCTTCACCAACGACATCGGTGCCATCCTGAACCATGAGAAGTTCGGATGTGGGAATAGGGGTGTCTTGCACCACGTCGTTGATAACACGGTAAATATAGAATTCCTCTTCCATTTGGCTTCGGGTCAGGTTCTTGGCCTGAGAATTCCACTGAAGTGTTACATAGGATTCTTTTTGTTCCTCGCCGATAAGTTCGAAGCCCTGGACATCAGCCCGGATGAAGTTGAAGAAGAAATAAGGCTGGTGATCCTCTGTATAGTATGAGTAACGCTGATATTTACCGGTTCCGGGATCATGAGGCTTGTAGGAGGTGATGCCTCGGAAACGCCAGTCAGGAAGGAAGAAACGGAAGTTGATGGCTCGGTCGGTGTTGACGTTTTTATCCACCATCACCATATCGTGCGACTGACTCATTACGGAAGAACAGTTATGATCGACAGGGAACATCTCACCATCGCGCATCTTGGCGTAAACGCCGTACAGAGTGTTGTGGTTCGAAGGACTGAACTCCTCGAACATATTGAAGAACGGCTGGGTGCCGATATGATTCTCGTTGATGATTTCGTTGCCATCATCATCCTTGGTGTAGACACGGCGGATAGAACCTTTGGTCATGATGAAGCCTTTGTTCATCGACACTTCGAGGTTAAAAATGAAACCGGGGTTTTCGGCTCTTTCATCAGAACCTACATAGGTCTGGTTAGGCACGACTGTGACCGCGCGAATCTTGTCGAAAGAATCTTCGACGGTATGAGTGCCGTGATCTTTTACCTCAACACCATCCCATGAAGGATAAGAGTTCTTGAGTTCAACAAGCAGGGCGGTGGCTCCGGGGATAGGTTTGTGAATCACAAGATCAGCGGGCATATTGTAAGGAGCTTCGGTGCAGGGCTTGTAGGGTACGAATTGTTCCCCGAGAGCCTTGCGGGCTTCCATTTCGGCACGTACTTCAGCTTGAAGGGCCGGATCTTCGTTAGTGTATTCGAGATTTACTGAATTATCCTCGACATAGCCGGGGATAAGGGGGTTTGTGTAAACCTCCTTGATGAGTGCAATGATATGTTCGCGCTCGGTGGCACGGTCAAGGATGGAGTTTGTATGCTCCTTGCCCTTGGAATCCACCCACTTTATTTCAAAGTGACGGAAATAATCAGCTGACGCTATGTAAACGCCATCTTCATAATAGAGACCTTCCGGAAGATTGGTCGGGGATATGGTTTCGGGAGAGAACTCCACGGCGGCTGCACCGAGCCATGCGGAGCCGGCAACAAGGCACAATGAGGCCATGCGTCCGAAAAAGTGTCTAATATTCATACTTAAGAAAAAGAATGATTAGTTAATGTAAATGCAAAAAAGAAAGGCAGGAATTAATAATGAGATATATCAGAAAAGACATTCAAAGGTTATGTGTTGGAAACCCTGTCGGTTTTTTGCAAAAACAAAGGTACGACTTTTTTTCCAATCTACATAATGTTTGACTAAAAAGGAATACACCCTTAAGTAAATTTAACTGTTATTAAGGTTTGTTTGTAAAAGACAAGGGAATGAAGGAATATATTTTATTTCCGTATGAGCCGGCGGAGGTGGCGGAAGGAAGCCCATGCGGCGAATGGAACTAAAACTGCCACACCCAACCATCCGAGCCAAAGGGTAAGCGCTACCGAGATGAAGACAACCGCCATCGACATCCAAACGAGCCTGTGTACATCAGGCGAGAGCCGCATGCCATAACGCCGGCGGAAAACCAACGCGGTGGCTACGGTAAATGCCGCAAACTGACCGAAATATGCAACACCAAGTCCGTAATATCCGCCATAAGTCCAGCCGAGCATGCCGAATATAACGAGCGCGACAGCGGAAGTGCCTTCGGTGAGCAGATATATGCGGCCGTCGGCGCGGGCAAGAATAACGTATGAGTAACACCATGAAACAGCACGAAGGATAGACCCTCCGATGGCAAAGGTCAGGAATTGCGTTATGATATCGAATTCCGATGAATAAAGAATTCTTACGACAAGATGCTGACAGCACAGGAATAGCGGAATTATCGGAATCAGGATCCACAAAGCGATGGCGATCTCGTGGCTTACCATGACCGCTGTGGCGCGACGCGAGCGTATCACTCCGGCCAGACGGGGATAGAATTCAAGAGCGATGGCGACGAATATCACTCCGACATACGAGTTCACGACTGTGAATCCGGCCTGAAAGCGGCCGACCACGTCCATGCCGGCAGTGGAATTGAGCCAGATGCGCAATATGTACAAGGCAGCGAACCCCATGGCCGCACCGACCGTAAGCCAGGCACCGAGTCCGAGCAGCCGGCGTCGCAACGCTCGGACTTCGGCCGACGGAAGGGTTTGAGCAGGCCGTTCGACATGAGGGCGCAGGATGAAGAAAAGCGATGTGGCGGCATAGATAAGGATGACCGGCACAATTGCATCCATGCGCCATATAATATATGTGGGGATTGCGAGAATTGTGCCCGAGACGACACCGGCGAGTGTTGCGCGGGCGAGCGCCCTCAGCTCACCGAAACTCTGGAGGACAGCACTGCGGGCATCGGTGACGGCGCCGGCAAGCAGGCTCAGCGAAAGCAGACAGAACGCCCAGATGTGTGTGGTCGAGCCGAAAGCGAGAATACTCAGGAGCGGAGAGAGGCAGGCCGTGACGAGTGCGGCGAACAGTCCGAGCCAGAGAGCGGTGCGACCGACTTCGCGGGCGACCGCGGCACGGTGCAGGTCGCCCGCGGCCGAAACCTCCCTGACGGCAGACTGACCGAGATTAAGCATCACGACAGACCGCAGCAGTTCAAGAGTGCTGTTATAAAGAGAAATTACGCCCACGCCGGCGGCTCCGATTAGTACAGCGACCAGCTTCGTACGGATTACGGCGCACAGCAGTTTGATGAACTCCACGGAGCTGAACACGCCGATTGCCTTGACCACGCGCGCGCCGAGGGAGGGGCGGCGGGTCATTTCCTTATCCATTCGGCAGGGTTGAGTTTCTGAGTTTCCTTTCGGATTTCGAAGTGGAGCACCGTGCGGTTGTTATCGGCCGGATCGCTGTAAATGGTGCCGAGGGTCTGTCCGGCTGACACATGGTCGCCTTTTTTGACCGCGAGGGAAGCGATGCCCGCGTAGACCGTAAGGTATTCGCCGTGACGCACTATGATTACGTTGTGGTAGCCGTCGAGGCGCGATATTGAAGTGACGACGCCGTCGAAGACGCTGCGAGCCACCGCGCCGGGAGTCGCCTTGATGTCGATGCCGAGATTCTGCACCTTTATCGAGGATAATTCCTCATGTGAATTGGTTCCGAATCCTGAAATCACTATATAGCTGCCGGAGACCGGAGCCATGAGTCTTCCCTTGGCATCAGCGAAGCGTCCTGAGGTGACGGCATCCGGTTTCGGCGCTGCAGAGAGCGTTTTAGGAGCCGGTGCAGCCGGTTTGACAGCCGGAGCCGAAGGTTTGGAATCGGAGGATTTTTTCGTCTGGTCAGGTTTTTTGGACGATTCGGCGGCTTTGCGGGCTTCCTCGGCCTTACGCTTTTCCTCAGCTTTGCGGGCTTCCTCAGCTTTGCGAGCCTCTTCGCGACGTGCCGCCTCGATTTCGGCCGCAATCAGCCGGTCGAGTTCGCGATCGAGGGCGGCCGCCTGGTCGCGCCGTTTTTTCAGTTCACGGTTAAGGGATGCGCCCTGACGTTTGAGATCCTTGACCAGAACGTCGGCCGCAGCCTGTTCGGTACGTTGGGTGGCCTGAGCAGTGCGGAGTGCGGCGAGCGCTGCGGCTTGCCGCTGGCGCAACGGTTCAAGCGCGCGGCGGGCTGAATCGAGGCTTTCGGCAGTGTTACGCACCCGGCGTGCCTCGGCTGTGGCAGCAGACGCCACCTGGCGCAGATAGCGTACACGACGCCATGCCTGCGAGAAATTTTTGGCCGAGAAGATGAACGAGAGGTCGTTCATGCCCTGGCGGCGTGCGCGGATGGTGGCAAGAGTGCGCGCATATGAATCTGAAAGGCGGCTATGGCGGTCGGTAAGAACCGTGATGGAGTCGGAGAGGCGTCCGATTGCAGAGTCGACCGAATCAAGCCGGGCACCGAGCCGGGCAATGGAGTCGGCGCGGAGATTGATCTCAGCCTTGAGTGTCTGCAGACGGTCGAGATGGCGCGATACTTCGAGATCGTTCTGGCGGATGCGTTTCTGAGCTTGTTGAATCTGTTTTTCGGTCTGCTGTTTCTCCTTCCTGACCTGTTTGGAAGTGCGCGGAGCGCGTGCCTCGCCGACAGCAGACGCGGCCATCAGCAGTACGGAGAGGACGGAAAGGAAAAACAGTCGGAACTTCATATCAGAATGATTTATTCTTGAGAGCGTCGAGCATATCACGCGCTGTCATACGGCGGTAGCCTCGCCATGAGGGTTTGGAAGGGGTGTCGCTCTGATTCCATCGAGCTTTCTCAGGCGACCAGACGAGTGTCGCGTCGATGTTGCGCGAGGCAGCGGCACCCTCAATGCTCACCGACGATGCCATGCGACCCGCTTCGGAGTCGATAAAATCCGAGAAAAGCGCGATGAACGGCTTCATGCCGGACGGTTCGACAGTCAGTTCAGAGAGGGTGAGGTCCGGAGCGACGGTGAAATACCAGACGGCGCCTTCGGGTGTACGCCGAGGAGTCATGATCAGATTGTCATCCTTGGTCGTGACCGAGAATTCCGAAGCGGCCTTGCGTGCGTCTGTCAACGCGCCTGAGCCGGGATAGAACGCCTGTCCGAGCATAAGAGCCTGAAGATCACGGATTCCGAGTCCGGTGCGGACTGTCAGACGCTCGAGCGGTTCGGCCACAAGAGTCTTACCGAGTTTTTCGGAGACGAATACGGAATCAGTGTCGATCCACACTTGTCCGACTTCAAGGCCAAGCATGCGCAGCGAGATGTAGATACATTCGCCGGCAACCATGGTGGCGCGGCCCGAGAGGTTTATGCTCATAGGCGCGGAGCAGCGGAGGCTGAACGGCATGTAGACATCGGTCCAAGAACGATAAGTGTCGGCCAGCTGTCCTACCTGCGGAGAGCGTTTCGCCACGACGCGCGAGGGCGCAGATTTGGAGTTGTTGCGGTGCGAGGAGCACGAAGAGACGCCCGCTGCGGCAAAGACCAGCACAAGGACGAGGAATATACCGGAACGGAGTTTAGAGGCTTTCATCAGGGAAATAAGTTTTATTGTCCACCTTTTTCTTTATCTTTTTGTTTTCAGGCTCGAGCATCAGGGCTTTCTGCCAGAATATGAGAGCCTGTGCGGGTTCGCCCACCATGAAGTAGATGTCGCCGGCGTGGTCGTACACCTCGGCCGAGGGTGTGTAGTCGGTGGTTTCCGGGCCGAGAGTGTAGACGGTGTCAACACCGAACCCTGATTCCGACGGCACTGTATCTACCGCAATGATTTCCGCTGTGTCAGCGTAGGCGTCGAGAGCGAGGTCGATCTGAACACGCGCACCCTGAAAGTCTTTGCGCTTGAACAGCACCCAGGCGTAAGTGTCAAGGAACGTCGGATTGCCGAGGTCGCCCGAGACGGCGATACGGGCGTATGACTCGGCGCGGTCGAGCTCGCGACCGAGAACCGCGCGGTAGTATGCGGCGTTATTGTATGCCGTATAGCCCGTAGGGTCGAGCATGATGGAGGAGTCGAGGGCGGCGATGGCGTCAGAGTCGCGGTCAAGAGCATGGTATAGATCGCCCATTATGTTGTAATACTGTGCCTGACCTTTCTTGTTGAGGTCGTCCATATCCTTTATGGCGCGGAGATGGCTGATGCCCCGGGCAGGGCGTCCGGCGAGCAGTTCCCATACCGCCGCGTTGAGAGCCATGGTCGGGTCGCCTGTGTTTTCGAGGCCCTGCATCAGGACATCGACGCCGCGGACAGTGTCGTTGTGGTCTGTATAGAGCCGGGCGAGGAGCTGATATGCCTCCGGGTTCTCGGGGTCGAGGTCGATGACCCGGCCGAGGTCGTCGGCCGCCTGAGGGAAGCTGTCCATTAGCGTGTAGAGAACGCCGCGCATCATGTGGACGGCGGGTTCGGACGAATGCACGCGCCGGAGTCGCTCGAAGAATTCCAGCATCTGACTGTGGTCTTCATCGTGCCGGCTGACAACTGAAGTGAATGTCGAAAGGACACGTTGCTTCACCTCCCAGTCCATTGAAGATGTGAGCAGCGCGCGTTCGAGAGTCTGCTCGAAGGCTGTGGTGTCGCCTTGTTCCAGGCGGTACTGCGCCACACCCAGCAGGGCGGGGCCGTATGTGGAGTCGGATTCGCAGGCTTTCACATTATAATAATAGCCGGAGTCGGGCATCTGGATATAATTGTAGAAAGACGCAATTCCGTTGAGGCGTTCGGGATCGTCGGGGGCATCACCGAGCAGTTCGCGAAGTGTGAGCGACACCGCGGCTGTATCGCCGCGCATGGCGAGGAGCTGTGCCTTGTAGTAGGACAGCGCGGGGTCGATTCCGGCCTCGAGTATGGGGTTGACGATGGCGAGCGCGGAATCGATGTCGCCGTCGAGGTTGCGGGAGGCCAGAGCCTGTGCGTATGAGATGGCGAGTTCGGGATCGGTAGGATGATTGAGATAGAGGGCGCGTGCCATTCCGGCGATAACGGAGTCGGAGCCGAGGTAGTTGATGTACTTGAAGTTCATCTTGCCCAGCAGAATGTCCTCCGGGTGTGCGTTGTAATTCTTCATGAGAATATCGAGCAGTGCGGGCACTTCGAGGGGCTCGATATGGTTCATGAGTATGCGCAGCCGGGCGCGCGACCCGGCTATGTCCGGGTCAGCGGGATAGATCGCCGAGGCCACGTCAAGCAATCCGAGGGCAGTGGAACCGTCCTCTTGTCCGATGGCATTCTCGGATCCGATGGCGAGCCAAGCAGACAGAGCTTCAGCCGCGCGATCGTCAGCCTGCGAGGGTTTGCGGGCCGTCATCATGAGGCATACGGCCAGAGTGGCCGCTATCGCTACAAGCAGATGCTTCATTTTCAGGAGAGACCGGTGTGTCCGAAGCTGCCGTCGCCGCGCTTGGTGTGGTCAATCTCGTCGACCGGTTCCCAATCCACCTGTGTGTAAGTGGTGACGACCATCTGGCAGATACGTTCGCCGGGGTTAATGATAAAAGGTTCTTTGGAAAGATTTATGAGGATGACCTTGATTTCGCCACGGAAGTCGGCATCCACCGTGCCGGGCGAATTGACTATGCTGATGCCGTTGCGGAGGGCGAGACCGCTGCGGGGGCGAATCTGGAGTTCATGTCCCTGCGGGAGCTGAACACGCAGTCCGGTGGGGATGAGAGCGCGCTCGAGAGGCTGGAGGGTTATGGGTCCTTCGATGGCGGCATGGATGTCCATGCCGGCGGCCGAGGGGGTTTCATAGGCAGGCAACGGCCAGCCGGAACGGTTGATTATCTTGACTTTGAGTTTTTCCATTATCAGAGTGTTATGCGACGTGTGATGGTGCCTATCTTAAGAATATAGATGCCTCGTGCGGGGAGCCTGAGACGCGATGTGCCGGCACCGAGATTGGTGGTCATTACCGGTTGTCCCAGAATGGTGAAGATCTTGACCTGAGCCTGCCTCGGGAGCGAAATGAGGATGTAGCCGTCCTCGACAGAGACTGTCACTTCCTCGGGCGCGAGTTCCGATACCGTGCGTGCCGGGGGCTGCTGATTGCGCGGCAGCTGTCCGAAGGCTGTGGCGGAAAGAGCGAGGAGAAGTATGGTCAGAATCTTGCGCATCGGTGTGTCAGATTGTGACCTCTCCGGCGAGGTCGGTTTCAAGTCTCTCGATCACTTCGTCGCGCGACAGGCCGAGACCGAAGAGATACATCATTTTGGTTATCGCGGCCTCGAATGTCATGTCGCGGCCCGAAACGGCGCCGGCGCCTGCAAGCATCTCGCCGGCCTTGTAGCGGCGGGGCATCACGGAGCCGCTCTGGCATTGCGACACATTGAGCACCACAAGTCCGCGGTCGCATGCTTCGCGTATCGTCTCGGTGAACCATGGTGCTGTGGGGCCGTTGCCTGCGCCATAGGTGCGGAGAACTACTCCTTTAAGGCCCGGCTGGCTTAACTGGTATTCGAGTGACTCTTTGGTGAGGCCGGGGTAGAGGTCGATGCAGGTGACTGCCGGATCCATCGCCGAGGAGAATTCGAGGCTTTTACCGGGAGCGCGGTCGAGTGCTTCGGGAGCGAAGGCTATGCCGAGCCCGATCTTGGCGAGTTCGGGATAGTTGGCGCTGCGGAATGCGTTGAAATTGTCGGCGGAGCGTTTGGTGGAACGGTTTCCGCGCCAGAGGTAATTCTCGAACAGGATGGCCACTTCCTGCACCATCGGTTTTCCGTCGGGATGGCGTGCGGCTGCGATCTGGAGAGCTGTGATGAGGTTTTCCTCGCCGTCGGTTCGCACCTCGCCGATGGGAAGCTGTGAGCCGGTGATTATGACCGGCTTGGACAGCCCCTTGAGCATGAATGACAGGGCCGAAGCCGTGTAGGCCATGGTGTCGGTGCCGTGAAGCACCACGAAACCGTCGTAAGAATCGTAGTTATCTCGTATAGCTTCGGCGAGTTCGCCCCAGTAGACGGGATTCATGTCGCTCGAATCGATGGGTGGCGAAATCTGCAGATTGTCAATGACGTAATCCAGCATCTTCACCTTCGGCACATTCTCGATGAGATGGTCGAAGTCAAAGGGGCGGAGGGTCTTGGTTACGGGATCCTCGATCATGCCGATCGTGCCGCCTGTGTAGATGATGAGAATTCGAGGTTTCATGGTTCGGTAGGAGAGATGTTACTGTACCAGAGCGCCGGGGTTTACGAATGCGGATGGAGCCGCGAGAACGAGCGAGCCGTCGGCGTTCACGGCCGAAAGTATCATGCCCTGTGACTCGATGCCACGAAGTTTCCGAGGGGGCAGGTTTGAGATGAACAGCACTTGCCGACCCACGAGTTTTTCAGGCTCGGGATAGTGCTGGGCGATTCCGCTGACGATTGTGCGGGGCTCGGGAGTGCCGTCGTCAATGGTGAATTTGAGGAGCTTGTCGGCCTTGGGCACCTTGACACATTCGGTTACGGTGCCTACGCGGATGTCGCTGCGGCAAAATGTGTCGAAGTCGACGTCCTCTTTCTGTGGCTCGGGCTTCCAAGCTTTCAGCTGATTCTCTTTCTTGATGTTCTCGAGGCGCTGCATCTGTGCATCGATGGCTTCGTCTTCGATTTTTTCGAAGAGCAGTTCGGGCTGTCCGATGTGCGCTCCTGCGGGCACGAGGTCGAAGCATCCGAGCATGTCCCATGAAATCTTGTCGCCGTTGAGCATGCGGAGCAGTTTTTCGGACATGAACGGCAGGAAGGGCTCGAAGGCTATGGCGAGGTTGGCGCAGGTCTGGATGACCATATAGAGGGCTGTGGCAGTGCGTTCCATGTCGGTTTTGGCCGTTTTCCAGGGTTCGGTCTCCTGAAGATACTTGTTGCCGGCACGAGCCATGTCCATGGCAAGGCGCAGAGCCTCGCGGAAATGGAATGTCTCGATAGCCTCTGACATTTCGCCCTTGAGCTTGCGGATTTCTTCAACGAGGGCTTTGTCGACGTCAAGCATCTCGCCCGGCGCGGGAACAGTGCCGTCGAAATATTTGTGGGTGAGCACGAGCGCGCGGTTCACGAAGTTGCCGAGTATGGCGACGAGTTCGCTGTTGTTGCGGGTCTGGAAGTCGCGCCATGTGAAGTCGTTGTCCTTGGTCTCGGGGGCGTTGGCGGTGAGGACATAACGCAGCACGTCCTGTTTGCCGGGGAAGTCGCGGAGGTATTCATGAAGCCAGACGGCCCAGTTGCGCGATGTGGAGATCTTGTCGCCTTCGAGGTTGAGGAATTCGTTGGCGGGTACGTTGTCGGGAAGTTGGTAATTGTCTCCGTAAGCCATGAGCATCGAGGGGAACACGATGCAGTGGAACACGATGTTGTCCTTGCCGATGAAGTTGATTATGCGGGTGTCGGGGCTCTTCCACCACTGCTCCCATGTGTCGGGGAAAATTTCTTTGGTGTTTGAGATATAGCCAATGGGTGCGTCGAACCACACGTAGAGCACCTTGCCTTCGGCTCCTTCTACGGGAACGGGGACGCCCCAGTCGAGGTCGCGGCTCACGGCGCGGGGCTGCAGGCCGAGGTCGAGCCACGATTTGCACTGGCCGTAGACGTTTGTCTTCCATTCCTTGTGCCCGTCGAGGATCCATTCGCGCAGGGCGGGTTCCCAGCGGTCAAGGGGGAGGTACCAGTGACGTGTCTCGCGGAGCACGGGAACGGTTCCCGTGATGGCGCTGCGCGGGTTGATGAGGTCGGTGGCGTTAAGGCTCGAACCGCATTTCTCGCACTGATCGCCGTAGGCTCCCTGAGCGTGACAGTTGGGACATTCGCCGGTGACATAACGGTCGGCGAGGAACTGGTTTGCCTTTTCATCGAAAAGCTGCATTGATGACTGTTCGATGAATTCGCCTTTGTCGTATAGATGACGGAAGAATTCAGATGCGGTTTCGGAATGGATGTCCGAGGTGGTGCGGGAATACACGTCGAAAGAGATTCCCAGCTCCTTCATGGAGTCGCGTATGATGGTATGGTAGCGGTCGACGATGTCCTGCGGGGTGACACCTTCTTTTTTTGCTTTGATAGTGATGGGAACGCCGTGTTCGTCGCTGCCGCCGATCATCGCCACCTCGCGTCCGTTGAGGCGCAGATAGCGTGCATATATGTCGGCGGGAACGTAGACGCCGGCCAGATGTCCGATGTGCACCGGGCCGTTGGCATAGGGGAGGGCTGTAGTGATGAGGGTACGTTTAAACTCTTTGCTCATGACTTTTTACACTATGATAATCGGATATAATTCGCTGCTGCACAGCTGTTAGTGATATCCGCAATCGGGTTTGGCTTATATCTTGGTTTTGAATTCACAAAGTTAGGTAAAAAATCCGTAATCCGAAAAAAATATCATGTAAAAAATATTCTGGTGACAGCGGATGACAGCGTTTCCGCAACCTGATGATGATTCGTACTCAGAAATATTTTGGATATTAATGAAAAGTTTGTAATTTTGCGGTGACCGAGACTGATACCTGAACCGATGAAAAACTGGATGCTCCGGGTATATGAATTTTACCGTCAGGGGTTCGCTTCCATGACCGTGGGGCGCACTCTGTGGCTTGTCATAGCCATAAAGGTGGCAATAATCTTCCTTGTGCTCAAGCTGTGGCTGTTCCCGAATTACCTGAACACAGAGTACGATTCGGATGCTGAGCGTTCCGGTGCGGTGCGTTCGTCCCTTATACATAAGTAACATAATTTTAACACCTTAAATACTGATAATATGAATGACTTGGTAAGTGTAGTGGACTGGTCGCGCGCGCAATTCGCGCTGACAGCCATGTACCACTGGCTCTTTGTGCCGCTGACCATCGGCCTGGCGCTGATAGTGGCGGTGATGGAGTCGATTTATGTCCGCACCGGTGAACAGCGCTGGAAGGGTATAACCAAATTCTGGATGACTCTTTTCGGCATCAATTTCGCTATCGGCGTGGCCACGGGCATCATCCTTGAATTCGAGTTCGGCACCAACTGGTCCAACTATTCGTGGTTCGTGGGCGATATTTTCGGCGCTCCGCTGGCCATCGAAGGCATCTTCGCTTTCTTTATGGAAGCCACATTCGTTGCCGTGATGTTCTTCGGCTGGAACAAGTTCAGCCGCCGGGCCCACCTCGTGTGCACATGGATGGTGGCTCTGGGTGTCTCGCTGTCAGCTCTCTGGATTCTCGTGGCAAACGCCTGGATGCAGAATCCTGTCGGCATGCAGTTCGACCCCTCACAGATGCGTAATGTCATGGACGATTTCTGCGCCGTGGCGTTCAACGCTGTTTCAATGAATAAGTTCTTCCACGCCGTTGCGAGCGGATGGTGTCTTGCCGGCACGTTCGTGGTGGGCGTGAGCTGCTGGCTGCTCTGGCGCCGCAGCAATGTCGATGCCGCCCGTTCGTCGCTCAAGGTGGGCGCATGGGTCGGTCTTGTGGGTATCGTGCTCACCATCTGGACCGGCGACGGCTCGGCTGTGGCCGTGGCCAAGGTGCAGCCCATGAAACTCGCCGCCATGGAGGGTCTCTACGACGGTAAGGTCGGTCAGGAACTCGTGGGCTTCGGTATCCTCAACAATGACAAGAAGCCCGGCGACGATCAGCAGGCCATATATGCCGAGATCGCCATTCCTTACGGACTCTCTATCCTTGCCAACCATGACATGAACTCCTTCGTGCCCGGCATAAACAACCTCGTCTACGGTTACGAACTCACAGCCGACGGCGACACCGTGCGCACCGAAAGCTACGCCGAAAAAATCGAACGTGGCCGTCAGGCGCGTGAAGCTTTGGCCGCCTATGATGTGGCTTCAGCCGCAGGCGACACTGCTGCCATGACCTCGGCAAGCACCGCCATAGCCGAGAACTTCCCGTATTTCGGTTACGGCTATCTTGACCGTCCCGAAGATGCCGTGCCTCCGGTGGCCATCACTTTCTACGCCTTCCGTATCATGGTGATGATCGGCGGTTATCTGCTTCTTCTTTTCCTGCTTTATATATTTGTGGGCGGATGGCGTACCGCATGGCTCGAGCGTCCGTGGCTCCATTGGGTCGGCATCATTTCCATTCCCCTTGTGTGGATATGCTCACAGGCCGGATGGGTTGTGGCCGAAGTAGGCCGTCAGCCATGGGTTATCCAGGATCTCATGCCCACCAACGCCGCCATATCCGATGTCACCTCCGTATCGGTGCAGATAACCTTCTGGGTTTTCGCCGTGCTTTTCACCTGCCTGCTTGCTGCCGAAATCAGCATCATGCTGCGTTTCCTCGGACGTGCATCCAAAACAGACATAACCGCTTAAAACACTGAAATCATGCAAGAAATAACCTTATATCAGAACTATTGGTGGCTGCTGATTGCCGTTCTCGGCGCAGCACTGGTGTTCATGCTCTTCGTGCAGGGCGGCCAATCCATGCTCATGTGCACGCGTAACGCCACATTCCGCCAGATGATGGTGAATTCCATCGGTCGCAAATGGGAACTTACGTTCACCACCCTCGTGGTGTTCGGCGGGGCGTTTTTCGCTTCGTTCCCGCTGTTCTACTCCACCAGCTTCGGCGGCGCCTACTGGCTCTGGATGCTGATTCTCCTGAGCTTCGTGCTTCAGGCCGTCAGCTACGAATACCGTCGCAAGCGCGGTAATCTTTACGGCACGGCCACCTACGACGGCTTCCTGATGTTCAACGGCGTCGTGGGATGCGTGCTGCTCGGAGTGGCCGTCGGCATGATGTTCTTCGGAGGCAGCTTCGAGGTGGTCAAGACCAATCTGCTCAACCCCGGCGCACCCGTCATCTCGCAGTGGGCGCCCTCACGCGGACTCGAAGCCATCATCTGCTGGAAGTCGCTCCTGCTTGGCGTGGCTGTCTTTTTCCTCGCCCGCATGCAGGCCGCCATCTATTTCCTCAATAACATCAGCGGAGGCGATGATTTCAACGCATTCGCGCGCCGTCAGGCCCTGTGGAACGGCCTTGTGTTCGTGGTGCTCTTTGTGGCATGGCTCGTAGTGCTCTTCACCGCCACCGGCAAACGCGTCATCGACGGCATGGTGATGGACGAACCTTTCCTCTACCTACATAACTATCTGAATATGTGGGGCTGGGGGCTCGCGCTCCTCGGCGGCGTGCTCGCCGTGCTGTGGGGACTCTACACAGCTGCCTTCAAGGGTTGCCGTCATTCGATCTGGTTTACCGGCGCAGGCACAGTGCTGGTTGTCGTGTCTCTGTTCGCCGTGGCAGGCTACGATTCCACCTGCTATCTGCCCTCGATCACCCATCCGCAGTCGTCGCTCACCCTGGCCAACAGCTCATCGTCGCTTTACACCCTGAAAACGATGTCGGTTGTAAGCCTCTTCCTGCCCGTAGTCATCCTATATATTATTTATGTATGGCGTAAGATGAACGCAGGCGGAATCACACCCGTCGACGTCGCTCCCGAGAAGCATCAGTATTGATATCCCTTCACCCGAAACAAGATAAAACCGGAGAACAAGGCCCCCTTGCTCTCCGGTTTCTTTTTAAGCACATCCGCCCCGTGGACCACGACGGTCTCCGGCGTGGCTGCCAACCCGACCAAAAAGGGACTCGCGGCTGTGTCTGCAAGACACCGATCTACAGTAACCCCATACGCCAAAAGCGTATGGGGAAGGGACGCGCGAACGTCCCGGGCGCGCCTGCCAACCCGACCGAAACCAACCCGACGAAAATCCCCCGTCCGGCTACACCCGCGCATCAGGGACGTCCGCAGGCTTCTTGCGCCGCATCTCCCTCCGTGGATGCGCTCGGCCTTTTTGATTTACACCACGAAGTTACCGCGCATTAAAAGCGGTGTAAAAGACGCAAAAAAAAGCTCGCACATAACCTCTGCGAGCCTAAAGTTTTAACTCGGTATTTTTTATAGCAGTTTTGCTAAATCATCCGGATTAGGCAATGCCTCAGAATATTGTTTAGGGAGCTTCGAGGTCAGTGTATATGTGGCGACTCCCATTGGCGTAGTAGTATTGCGGAAAGCATATTCCACCATTTTATCTGATTTTTCCTTACATAGAATTAATCCGATAGAAGGATTTTCATCAGGACGGCGAACAAGGTCATCGAGAGCAGATAGGTAGGTATTTAATTGCCCTGCGTATGCCCCCTTGAACTTGCCGGATTTCAATTCTACTGCCACTAAACATCTTAACCCTCTATGATAAAAGAGTAAATCTACAAAGAGGTCTTCTTCATCCACAGTCAACCGATATTGATTCCCCATAAAGGCAAAATCCTGACCGAAAGCCATAATGAAATTCTTGATATTTTTGACGATTTGTGTTTCCAAAACCCTTTCATCAAGAATATCACTATCGTCCTCTAAATCGACAAAATCAAAAAGATAATTATTTTTGAAAGCTTCTAATGCTTTAATGCGTAACTTATCTTCTGGAATTATCTGAGGAAAATTCGTCAATTGGATTTTTTCTTTGTCATAAAGCCCTTCAGTTAGAGCATATTTAAGTTTTGGAACTTGCCAAAATTCGGTGGCACATTTACCGATGTAGAACATTCTCTCATTTAATGTAGATGTTCTACGCAATATCTCTCTGTGATGGGTAAATGGAACAGTAAAAAACAGCTCTAACTGTTCGGCAGTTAAATCGGCAGTTGTTAATTGCCGATTTATAAC
Organism: uncultured Bacteroidales bacterium; assembly: GCA_947175575.1. Classification (GTDB taxonomy): domain Bacteria; phylum Bacteroidota; class Bacteroidia; order Bacteroidales; family Muribaculaceae; genus CAG-873. The sequence continues at coordinate 18,639 of CAMWNG010000002.1, forward strand.
AAACTCCCCAACAGGCACTAAGGATGATTCCAAATCGGCAGTTACTGATTGCCGATTTTCAAAAATCGATTGCCATTGTTCAAAAAAGATACGCATATCTTTGATTGAGGTTTCAGAGAACCCTTTTAATCCCGGCAACTCTTGGCGCAATAAAATTGAGATAGTTTTAATAGCACCAGTTCCCCAGTGACCCTTACGCGACCTATAAGAAACGTATTCATCAATATTGTAATATAGCGTAATGGCTTGTTTATTAACGAGTTTGGCAAGCTGATATCGGCTTTCAATAATTGCCTTTTTTATCTCCTTTACAGCAATTAGAATATCTGAATACTCAGATTGAGAGTGGGAAGATGCTATTATATCCATACTGCAAAATTACGAAATTTTCTTGAAATGAATAACATACGTAAAGAGCTTTCCTTTCGGAAAAGCCCTTGATGTATAGAGGATTGAGGTCAGATGCGGCGGAACACATGACCGTTTGAGCCCATCGGATAGTCATATATGAACAGCTCGCGTCCGTTATCGGCTTGTCGCTTGCGGAGCAAGAACGCTTTGTAGTCGAAATAGTTGGCGAGATTCTTTCTGACGAAAGCGCTTTCCGGCGATGACTTTGCGAAGCAAAGCACCAAAGGCGATAAACCCATCATCTTTTCAAGATTATCTCCCTTTCGCTCGATGAGCAGAAGGTTGTAGCATTCTTCAACGATGTGTCGGACGACCGTGAAGCAGCTTCGATCGTAAGGGAGAAAACTCTTCCTCGCTATTCCATTCGCCGCAGTAGGGTTCTTGGCATAGCCAAGCGCTACGCGATAACCTCGAAGTTGTCGGGCGAGTCTTCAAACTCCATATAATCATTTACCGCCTCGACGCTGTGCTTGTCGCACTCACGGCTGCTGCCTGCAAGAAGCAACGGCTCGCTCGTAATTCGTTAAACTCGTACGCGGGATCGGGGCACTTTCAGCACGTTTTTTGGCCTTTTTTGCTCTTTCTTTGGAAAGATTATTGTGCATCTTCGAAAGATTTCCTAACTTTGCAGGCAATATGGCGTACCATATTCAGTGATTTATATCACATATACTTACTTGCCTTTTAATTAAATCTAAGCCAATATTCATCTGCAATGAGAAAATTTACCAGATGGCTCCTGTCGGTTCTGGCCGCAATTGTGGCCTTCCCCTCGGCAGCTGCTACTTTCGTGGGAGACCGTACCGACTTCCGCGACGAAACTATCTATTTTGCGATGACCACACGTTTCTATGACGGTGACCCCACCAACAACGTGTGCTCATGGGACAAACAGGATGTCCAGATCTCAAAGAACGATCCCGACTGGCGCGGCGACTTCGCCGGTCTGATCGAGAAACTCGATTACATCAAGGCTCTCGGCTTCACGGCCGTGTGGATCACTCCGGTGGTGCAGAACGCATCGGGCGAGGACTATCACGGCTATCATGCCATGGACTTCTCGTCGGTGGATCTGCGTTACGAATCGCGCAAGGAATGGGGCGCAACTGAAGATGTAAAGTTCGAAGACCTCATCAAAGCCGCACACGAAAAAAAGATGAAGATCGTGCTCGACATCGTGCTGCAACACACGGGTAACTTCGGAGAGGTGAACCTCAACCCGCTTTTCACCCGCGATCAGAACATCCGCAATCAGGCAAGCGTATCGGCTTCGCTCATAGTGAACACCGACCGCCTGTCATCCAACTACTTTGAGCAGGGCGGAGAAGCACAGTATAAGGAACGCTGGAAATACTTCAAGAATCCTGAGTACGAGCCCAATAACTACTATCACCATTACGGCACCGGCTGGAACTGGGACCTTCCCAACCGCTGGTGGGGCCAGATCGCGGGCGACTGTGTGGACCTCAACACCGAGAACGACCACGTGGCCGAGTATATCGTGAAATGCTACGGAGAATTCATCAAGATGGGCGTCGACGGTTTCCGTATCGACACTGCCGGCCATATCGCGCCTCTCACATTCAACAAGCAGTTCATTCCTCAGTTCCATAAAATTGCCGAGGAATACAAGCACAAACGCCTGAACGAATGCGAGTTCTTCATGTTCGGCGAATGTTGCCAGCGTTTCCAGGGTTCGGTGGTCTACCGCGACCAGCCCAACCTGTCGAGCTATTTCTACACCTGGAAATCTGACCAGAGCCTCATGGACGAGTATGACGGCAACGCCGAATGGTGGAGCAAACAGAATCTGCCCGAGGGTCACGACACCCCCGTAGGCCCGATGGCCGTATGTGAAAAGGACACCAAGGACAAGCCCACCAGTAACAATGTACTGATGGTCAACGGCGCATGGCACGAGCCCGACTATTCCAAGTACAGCGGATTCTCCGTGATCGACTTCCCGATGCACTATGCGTTCAACAACGCCGGTTCGGCTGTGTCGATCGCCCGCAGCGGCGACAACAAGTACAACGACGCTTCATGGAATGTCGTTTATGTAGACTCGCATGACTACTGCCCCGGCCCCAACGACGGCACCCGCTTCAACGGCGGAACTGAACAGTGGGCCGAAAACCTCTCGCTGATGTTCACATTCCGCGGTATTCCCTGTATCTATTACGGTTCGGAAGTGGAATTCAAGAAAGGACTGCCGATCGACGTGGGTGGTGAAAACAACAAAACTCCCCGCTCGGAATCCGGCCGTGCATATTTCGGCGAATACCTCAAAGGCACGGTGAACGCCGAAGACTTCGCCGACTACACTGCCGACGGCAATGTGGCCAAGACCCTCAACGGTGACCTCTCGCAGCACATTATCCGCCTCAATCAGATCCGTGCCGCTGTGCCCGCTCTCCGCAAAGGCCAGTACACCTTCGACGGCTGCTCGGCCAACGGCGGTTGGGCCTTCAAGCGCGCATATAAAGACTCATACGCTCTGGTGGCCATCAACGGTGGCGCAACCTTCACCGGTGTGCCTTCCGGCACTTATGTGGACATCGTAACCGGTAAATCGTACACCCCCGCCGGCGGTTCGATAACCGTGGACGCTTCCAAAAACAAAGGTCAGCTCCGCGTGCTGGTGAAAGACTGGAAGGGCGGAAAGGTAGGCACCGACGGCAAGTTCATCTATGCCTCGTCGCCTGTGGCTCACGGCGGATCGGTTTCGTTCACCGACCCCGGCACCACACAGTATTACACCAAGGAAGATGCGCTTGATAAGCCCAATGTGACTTTCTCGCCCGCCGGAGGTTCATTCAAGACTGAAACCCTCAGCGTGACGGCTTCGCTCAACGAATCGGCCGTTTCGGGATGGTATCAGATCGAAGGACAGAGCCGCGTGACACTCTCGAAGGGTGCTCCCAAGACCTTCACAGTTGGCCAGGGCATGCAGTTCGGCCAGTCAGTCAAGGTAAGCTGGGCGGCGAAGGACGCTTCCGGATCTGAAATGACCGGTACGGTTACATATAAGAAAGTGGATCCCAACGCCACCATCACCATCTATGTCAAGGCCCCCGGTTCGTTCAACCTCTACGCATGGGGCACCAATGCGTCAGGCGCGGAAGTAACTCCCTGCGGAGCATGGCCCGGCAAGACGCTCACCGAAACAGTGAAAGTAAACGGAACGGATTATTATTCCTGCACTATTGACGATCTCGAATCGGTGAATGTGATCTTCAACAACAACGGTGTGCAGACTCCGGACATCAAGGGCATTTCAGAAGACACCTACTTTGAATACGACGGTGCGACACAAGCCAAAAAGATCGAAGAATTCACCACTCCCGAGCTTGGCATACGGATCAGCCCGAACGGCGGTGAATTCATCGACAAGGTGAACGTGACCGTCACCGCATCCAACGCTACATCGGCATGGTATATGATTGGCGAAGGCGAACAGGTGAAATTCACCACCACCGCCACATTCACACTTGGCGAGAACATGTCCGTAGGACAGTCGGTAACAGTAAGCTTCGGCGCTACGGACGGCACTCAGACCAAGACCGGTTCGGCTACATTCAAGAAAGCCGAAAAGCCTGTGGAGCCTGAAGGCATCACGGTCTACTATGACAACTCGCAGACGAGATGGCCCGCTGTCAAGATACATCACTGGCCCGTCAACGGAACTACGTGGCCCGGTGTTGACATGACATGCATCGATACTTCCAACAATGTGTGGAAATACACTGTCCCCACCGGAACAACAGGTGTAGTGTTCAACAACGGCAACGGTGACCAGACCAACGATGTGACACCCGTACACAATCACATCTACAAAGGCACGGGCAACCGCAACTTCACCGACGGCGGCGAATACCAAAGCGGCAGTGGCGACGATCCCATTCCTCCCGTTCCCGTGACCATGCCTGCTCAGCTCTATATCCTCGGAACCCTCGAAGGCAATGCGTGGAATCCGGCCGACGGCGTCGAGATGTTAAAAGTAGACAACACTTTCAAAGCCAAGAATGTGGAACTGGTGGCCGCAAGCGAAACCGAATCCATGGCTTTCTTCAGCTTTACGGACGCGCTCGGTGCCGACTGGGAAGCCCTCAACTCATCGGCCAACCGCTTCGGTGCTCCTGTCAAAGACCAGCTCATAGGTGTAGGTGCACCCGGCGAGATGATCGAATATAAGAACAATGTCAATGCCTCTGGCTGTCAGGCGTGGTCTGTCAATCCCGCGACATATGACATCGTGGCCGACTTCGAGAACATGGCGGTAACCGTAACTCTCTCGAACACGTCGCAGAACAGCATAGATGCTGACATCGCAGACGAGGCTCCGGTCTACTATAACCTTCAGGGTGTACGTGTCGATCAACCCGGCTGCGGACTTTACATCGTTCGCCGCGGCAGCAAGGTCGCAAAGGTATTTATCCGCTGATAATAAGTTCCATACCGGCTGCTCGATTACCGATATCTCACAGCCATAGATAATAAGCGCTTCCGCCATCGGCGGAGGCGCTTAAATTTTCGGGCTACCGTTTGGTTAAAATCGCGACTTTGTGCCAAAAAGTTTTGCCAAGACGAAAAAAATGCGTAACTTTGCAGCTGCTAACGCAATCGGGGTGTAGCACAGTTGGTTAGCGCGCCACGTTCGGGACGTGGAGGTCGGAAGTTCGAGTCTTCTCACCCCGACCCTTTGGGTTAAAAGCTTGTAAGTGAATAACTTATAAGCTTTTCTTCTTTGTAGCGGGACAGATTCGGGACAAGTCCTACAAAAAAGATTATGTGCTATTTCTCTTTTATGCTGCATAACATATAGTTCTAATGACTCGTTTTGTCGGTTTATTAGTATCTTTGGGCACTGAATAATCAGCTAACCTAAAACATAAACCATTATGATTATCGGCATACCAAAGGAAATAAAAAATAACGAAAATCGTGTGGCCGTGACTCCTGCGGGAGCAAAAGAGCTGGTGGCTCATGGGCACACCGTATATGTGCAGCATACGGCCGGCGACGGCAGCGGTTTCTCCGACCAGGAATATGTTGCTGCCGGAGCGCATATTCTTCCGACGATCGAGGAAGTCTATGCAATCGCCGATATGATAATCAAGGTGAAAGAACCCATCGAACCGGAATACAAACTGGTGAGAAAGGGTCAGGTGTTGTTCACTTATTTCCATTTTGCAAGTGACCGCGACCTCACCATGGCCATGCTTGATTCGGGCGCAACCTGTATCGCATATGAGACCGTGGTAGGACCACAGGGCGGGCTGCCTCTGCTGATTCCGATGAGTGAGGTGGCCGGCCGTATGTCGGTTCAAGAGGGTGCACGGTTCCTTGAAAAACCACAGGGTGGAAAAGGCATGTTGATCGGAGGTGTTCCCGGCGTGAAACCGGCCCGTGTTCTTATATTGGGAGGCGGTGTGGTAGGACGTAACGCCGCGTTGATGGCTGCCGGACTGGGGGCCGACGTTACCATCACCGATATATCTCTGCCGACATTGCGGCATATTGCCGAAGTAATGCCAAGGAATGTCAAAACGCTCTATTCATCGCGCCATAACATCGAATCTGAATTGCCGGCTACTGATCTGGTAATCGGTTCTGTGCTGATTCCCGGTGCTAAAGCCCCGAAGTTGGTAACACGCGACATGCTGAAACTTATGCGTCCGGGCTCTGTGATGGTCGACGTGGCCATTGACCAAGGCGGATGTTTCGAGACCTCGCGTCCCACAACTCATTCAGAGCCCGTTTACTCTGTTGACGGCATAATCCACTACGCTGTTGCAAATATTCCGGGAGCTGTGCCTTTCACATCCACGCTGGCACTCACTAACGCCACGTTGCCATACGCACTCCGTATTGCAGACAAGGGCTGGAGAGACGCATGTAAGGCTGATGCGGGCCTGGCTGACGGTGTAAATATAGTCGATGGTCAGGTCACATATCAGGCTGTAGCTACCGCCTGGGACTTGCCGTACCATCCTCTGAAGCTGTAATAGCAAAAAGATCGTATAAAAAAATCCGTCCGGAACAATTTCGGACGGATTTTTTCATACCATGTAATATCTTAGGCTTTTTTTGCTTTTGCCTTTGCCGGGGTCTTTGCTTTAGCTTTAGGAGCGTCTTTGGGCTTGGGCTCGGCTTTTTTTGTTTTGGTGGTCTTGGCGGCTTTGGGAGCGTCGGCAGCCGGGGCATCTTCTTTGCGGTGCTCGATGTTGTACTGGGCAAGGTTCTTGCTCATCAGTTCCTTTTCGCGGGTGAGGGCGGCTATCTCGCGTTCCTGATTGCGGATGGTTGTGAGCAGCGAATTGAGTTCTTCGTTGTCAATGCTGAGAGGATACTGTTCGTCGACGCGCACAAGGAAGTCGCTCAGCACATTCATGTAGTTGATGAACGCCTGATATGGTGTTTCATACGGGCTGAAGGCTGCGCCACCCATGTTTTTGGTAGACATGTAGAAGAAGTGGTCGGCATCCTGTAGATACCACCAGTCCTGTTTGAGACGGCGGTCCTCGCAAAGGCGAACGCGTTCGCCGGCCTTGTAGAGTTTGTCGAGGGCTTCATTCTGCAGGGCGTTACCCATCCATGCCGAGGTGTCGCATGCTTCCTGCGCTGATGAGATTGGGTGAGTGATAGAGATGGTGTCGACGGGTTTGAGTTTCTTGACGGCTTCGGAGGGAGTCCAGAATTCCACGCCCTTTTCGGCTGCGAAACGGGGGAGAGCCTCGAGGAACTGGAAGATTCCCGTACCGGCAGGCTGGAGTCCGCCGAATGTGTCGAGGCTAAGACCGATATTGATGATCTGTTCCTCGGCCGGAGTGGCAGCGATCCAGTCGATGTATTTGTCGGCGGTGAGAGGATATTCGGCCCAGGAGGTGTCGGAGAAGCGGGATGCGATGTCGTCGCTGAGTTTGGCATTGCGCATCAGCACCTTGAGCTGAGGCGCCGAGGCTGCGCTGTAGACATAGTCAGGCGATTTCCAGCCCAGGATGTGTTTGGCGCCCTCTGTGAGCACACCCTTGAAGCCCATGGCGAGAATCTGCGGGGCGAGTTCGTCGCTGTAGATCAGTTCGGTGTTACGGAGCACTTTGGGTGTGGCTCCGTATGTCTCCTTGACTTTCTCGCACTGCACCTTGACCTGATTGCGGAATTCTTCGGGGTCGATGAGCGAGGCGAGTGAGTGTGCATAGGGTGTGGCGAGGAATTCCACTTTGCCGGTATCGGCGAGCTTGCGCAGGAGGTCGTTGAATTCAGGAGCGTATTGTTCGAACTGTTCTATGGCTTCGCCTGAGATGGCGAGGGAGCAGCGGAAAGCGCCTTTGGTCTGTTCGATCATGCGCAGCAGTGTCTCGGCTGCGGGAATGTAGCTCTGGTGAACGATCCGTTCGGCTATATCGTCGTTGAGGAAATCGTCGTAATAATAGTGGTCGTTGCCTATGTCGAAGAAGCGGTAGCGTTTGAGACGGAACGGCTGATGTATCTCGAAGTTAAAACATACGGCTTTCATGATTCACTTGCTTTTTTCTTTGTTGATATTAATGTTGACAGCACGTGGACTCAGCGAGCCAGTACTTTGTTATAAATGTCAATGACTTTCTGTCCGGCCTTGTCCCAGGTGATCTTTGCAACTTCCTCAAGGCCTTCCTTGCGCATGGTGTTGTACATTGCCGGGGAGGTGATGATGGCGTTGATGGCGTCGGCCATGGCGTCGATGTCCCAGTAGTCGGTCTTGATGACGTGGTCGAGTATTTCCGCGCATCCGCTCTGTTTGGAGATGATGGATGGCACACCCATCTGCATGGCCTCGAGAGGCGATATGCCGAAAGGTTCGGACACCGACGGCATGATATACACATCCGAGGCTTTGAGCATTTCATACACCTGCTTGCCTTTCTGGAAGCCGGGGAAGTGGAAGCGGTCGGAGATGCCGCGACGGGCGGCGAGGTCGATCATCTTGTCCATCATATCGCCCGAACCGGCCATTACGAAGCGCACGTTGCGATTGTTCTTGAGGACTTTCGCCGCGGCCTCCACGAAATATTCCGGGCCTTTCTGCATGGTGATACGCCCCAGGAAGGTCACTACCTTTTCTTTCGGTTTGGTGACTTCGACGTCAAGGAGTTCCTGCGAGAGGGGTACTACGGCATTGTGCACCGTTGTGACCTTGGCGGGGTCGATGCCGTATTTCTCTATGACTGTGTTACGGGTCAGATTCGATACGGTGATGATGTGGTCGGCGTGCAGCATGCCGTCGCGTTCGATGTTGAACACGGTAGGATTCACGTTGCCGCGCGAGCGATCGTAGTCGGTTGCGTGGACGTGGATCACCAATGGTTTGCCTGTGACTTGTTTGGCATGGATTCCGGCAGGGTAGGTGAGCCAGTCGTGTGAGTGGATTATGTCGAAGTCGAGCGTGCGTGCTATCACACCGGCGGTGATGGAGTAGTTATTGATCTCCTCGAGAAGATTGTCGGGATAGCGGCCGGAGAATTCGAGGCATCCGAGGTCGTTTGTGCGCAGATAGTTGAAATCGGCATAGAGATGGTCGCGCAGGCGGAAGTAGAGGTCGGGATCCATGACCTTGCCGATGCGCTGCTCCACGTATTCGCGGCTGACGTCGCGCCAAGTGACCGGCACCTGAGAAGCACCGATGATCTGAGCGAAAGAGCGGTCCTCGTCGCCCCAGGGTTTGGGGATTACGAAGGTTATGTCCATATCGCCGCACTGCGCCATGCCTTGTGTGAGGCCGTAGGATGCAGTGCCGAGTCCGCCGAGGATATGAGGTGGGAATTCCCACCCGAACATTAAAGCTTTCATATAATTGGTAATCAGGGGGTGGGACTGAGTTAATGGTTGAGTTCGAAACGCTTGATGAGTCGGACGGTGCGGAGCACCTCGGCCACATTGGTGGCATGGCTGACAGCACCGCGTCCGCGGTAGGGCGGGTTTGCGTCGTAGAGCTGTGAGAGCGAACCTATGCAGCCTTCGGACATCTCGTCCTCGAAACCGATGAGCATGCGGTCTATGTAGCCCACGCCGCTCATGCCGAACACTTTCAGGTAAGCCGACGCATAGAAGCCCATCAGCCACGGGCGTGCGGGGCCCTGATGCAGGGCATCCTCGCGCTCGGCGGGGCTGCCGAGGTAGTTGGGCCGGTAGCCGTAGCTCTTGGGCGAGAGGGTACGGAGTCCTTTGGGAGTGAGAAGTTCGCGTGTGACCACATCGAGAACGCTCTTGCGCTGCCGGCGGTCGAGCGGGGAGTGGTCGAGACCGATAGCCACGGCCATGTTCGGACGCACTTCAGGTGAAGCGTAACGTCCGTCCACATAGTCGTAGAGGTATCCGGAGTCGTTGAGGAACATGTTGACGAATGGCTGACGCATTTTATCGGCGGCAGCTATCCATGCCTCGCGGCGTTCGGCGAGAGCTTCGTTGCCTTCGGTGAGTTCGGCGGCAAAACGCAGAGCGTTATACCACAAGGCGTTGAATTCCACCAGATATCCCGAGCGCGGAATTACGGGCCGGCCGTCGTGGTTCGAGTTCATCCATGACACGGGGCGTTCTGTGCCGTCGGTTGTGAGCAGGCCGTTGTCCGGGTTTACCTTGAGATTGGGATGACCGTCGGCGAGAATGTAGTCGGTTACTGAAGTCACAAATTCCGTGTAGAGCTGACGTGCGCGTTCGTTGCCTTCGTTTTTGGCGTACTGCTGCACGGCCCAGAGTGCCCAGAGAGGGATGTCGGGATGTTCGATGCCGTGGATACGGCGCGATTCCTCGCCTGTGGCCATGAAACGCTCGAGAGCATGCATGGCCGTGGTCATGATTTTCTCGAAGTCGTCGCGATGGTCGATGGCCAGTGTCAGTCCCGGGAGAGCCATGAACGTGTTCCGGGCCAGGACGGTGCCCCAGGGGAATCCCGAGATGATGTACATATTTGCGCCGTCCTTGATGTAGAACTGCTTTGCGGCGTTTTTAAGACAGTTGAAGAACGATGTTCGGGGAGTGCGGGATGCGATCTCGGCCTCGTACATTTTCTTGAGGCTGCGGGGCTTTACCTCGCTCACGCCGGCAGAGAAGATTATCGATTCGCCTTTCTTGATGGGGATTTCGAAATAGCCGGGCACCCAGAGGTCCTCGCAGTAGGGCACACCGCGTTCGAGGTCTTTGACATATTCGATGTCGTTGTACCAGTTCGGTTCGTCGACCCATGTGGGTTTGTGGCTGAACTGCATGTAGAGTGTGGGGAAGCCGTCATAGAGACAGGTGGCCACACCGTTGTCAACGGGCATCACGTCGCGGTTGATGACATTGTTGGCCATGCACAGGGCGTTGCTCTCGCGGAAGGCGAGGAACGGCTTGAATCTCAGCACTGTGGGCGAGTGAGCTTCGACGAGGGTATAACGGATGAGGATACGGTTTTCGCTCGAAATGAATATTTTTTCTTTTGTGAGCACGACCCCGCCAACGCGGAAGGTCATGCGGGGCACACCTTCGCAGTCAAATTCGCGTATATATTTGTGTCCGTTGGGGCTGTAGACGCCGCCCTTGTAGCGGTGGAGACCCAGATTGAACGGCGCGCCATGCTGAATGACGGTCTCGTCCAGGCTGGACAGCAGCACGTAGGGGTTATGCCCCAGTTCAGGAATGGGAATCACCAGCAAGCCGTGCTGTTTGCGGGTGTTGCATCCCACCACCGATGTGCAGTGATAAGCCCCCGCCTGATTGGTGCGCAGCATCTCCATCTGCAGCGACTGATCCAGATTTATCAGCAGGTTCTTATCGAATTTAAGGTAACTCATAAATTGTGTTTATGTTATTAGTTTCAGTGTCAGAAATAGGGTAGGCCGGAGCCGTTTTGGTTATGCAACGCAAATCTACCTCTTTTTTTTGTAAACGCAAAACAAAACCGGAAGTTTTTGATTTGAAAACTTCCGGATGTATCAAATGAGATATTTTTTGCAACAATAATGGTGATGAGCCTGCGTGGAGCAAGCAAATCAAAAGGCAATTCGATGGCGGTTATCGATTCGGTCGCGAAGTCCGCTTGTTACGTATTCGTATTGTATATCAAGTATCATACATACGGAAGAAATCCTCCTCAGACAATGGGTCGGATATGGAGTCTGTTTCCTTGTCAATTATCCAATATTTAGGATCTTGATTTGCACCTGAAGCGATAATATAGCGTTGACTATGTCCACAATCATGTATTCCTTTAAGAGTTATTCGATATATACCGGGGTTGTTGCTGTCATCTGTAATGACAGCATAGTCGTCGCCTAAATACATACACTTATATGTGTCACTCATCGTTATTATGAAGAAGTAAACGATGTATGATGATATTAAGACCCCGACTATGAAACAGACGCATAATAAAAAGCGTTTGATCCATTTCAAAATAGACCGGTATGGTTCTGGCAGTCTCATAATTTAAATCCTTCTTAGTTTTAGATTAATATTAAGTCTGTCACACTCGGCGTTAAATGTTTCGAGATCAAACGGACCTGACACTTTATGAGATGTTTTATCTATTATCCAATAATAGGCACTATCATCCCCATCGGGATATGTGATTTCATTCTTATAGTAAACCGGTTGAATATTTAATAAGCCTTTAGGATGTTGTTCTGCGATTATAAAAAGAGAATCCGATGCACATGCATAAATATAAGGAGGCACGCACTCTTTTACAACGCGGTAAACTTCTTTCTCGTAAAAATATTTATCGCCATAATCCCATAAATAATAATGATGTCCTCCAAATTTCCATGAAAGAACCTCGTATGAAGATAATACTATTACGCAGAGGAAAAACCAGACAATCCAGTGAATTCCCGAGAACTGACGTACTATCCATGAGTTTTTTATCTTTTCTATCATGATTATTTATATAGTAGATTTATGTATCAGCCTGTTTCCCTTTGGCGGTTTGAATCCTAAATTATTCCATAGACTAATACACCACGATAAAAGTATTTGAGTTTGTACCGGTTGTATATTTCAAGGATTTTCCTTAAAGTTAATCTTATGAAGTTGTTAAGGGATTTTGCGGATAAAGACTTCTCCGTCCGGCTTTGTATATTTGATTAGTCCGTAATGCTTGCTGACTACAAATTCCTCCACGTCATCGGTAGTAGCAAGATTACCGCTGTTCCGAAGATTCACCACAATACAATCGGTAATCGCCTTTTTATTTATTACATAAGTTCGAGGTAGATAATCAGCTGTAATATCATAATCTGCCTGATTATCGGAGATTATACGCCCGGGATAATTTGTTTCCATCTTACCCAAATTGCTATAGAACTCTAATTCATCTGTCTCCGCATCTTTGGAGACAGATATGCGGCCTTTCAAATCTGTATTCTTACCCTTTAAATTAAATTTACAAAATGCTTCAGCCCTATAATTTCCCGGATCGTGATCTATTGAATAAAAGTAGAAAGGATTCCTGGAATTATGGATCTCGAGTTCGGTGATTTTAAGAGTCTCGATGTTGCCTCTATCTGAATAAAAATACGCCTTATCTCCCGGCTTGCAATTTGTAACCCATTCCAGTTCATCCTCATTCAGATGAGACATCCGATTATATATTCCTATGCAACTTGTCATGCTAAGAGCAATCAGTGCAAATATCAGTTTATAATATTTCATTTGAATTCTCTAAAATACTCTACGCCGTTCGATAATTTGACATATATCGGTCCATAATCTCTGGAAATTATATATTCTTGTACCTGTTGATTGATAGAATCGGAGCTCTTATGAATGGCATTAGATTCGTTTATAACCAGACAATTACCAGTAGCGTTATTATTGATTAAAACAGTTTCGGAATCAAGCGTCTGTAAAGGGTCGTATGTGTATAAATCATTCAGATACGTCTGCACAATGCACTCATCATTAGCATCAAGTTTACTAAGTCGAACTTCTCCTTTGTACATATTAATACTGTCAGAGAGGATAAAAATATAATATCCGTTGGCATGATTAAATGACTCTCCTTTATTGTGTCCAATATAAAAAGAGCATTTATTATTGTGGATATGAGAATAGATTATTTCCATCCTCATTGATTTGCCTGTCTGTGTACTAAAATCAGCACCACCGCTTTTATTCTGAATCCACAGAAGTTCCTCTTTTGTAAATGATGTGGTGTTCACGAGCGATATGCCCATCTCGACCATAGCGATTGCTACAATAGAGAGAACAATCAGTCCGATTAGAATCCAATCCGTATACTTTTTGGTATTACTCATAGACATTATTGTTCCATTATATAAAATTACTTATTGGAACTTTCTGAAAAAGGTTTCTCCATTCTCAAGTATAAAATAGAGTAAGCCGTACTCTTTTGAAAAACAGAATTCATACACCTTGTTTGCACTGTCTGTTTTTTCCAACCGAGGATTTTCAATTTCATTATATAGTGGCTTAAGTAAAATGCAATTCTTAATGGTTTGATTATCAATTTCCAGATCGCCGGAATATTCTATACTATCCTTAGGAATGTATTCACTGATGGAAGGAATCAAAGTCCGGTCCTTTTTTAGATCAAACGAATAGCGGCTTCGTGAGCTGAAATACAGTGAGTTGGGGTCTTTAAACCTTGTCAGGCTAAAACTATAATATGACACCGAATTACCTATTTTTAGTGTAAAATAATAGATGCCGACAGGATTATATTCTGAGCCCGGCGTGTGGCTAAGGTAAAATGGATTTCTTGAATTCTCGACTCTTGTTAACGAAACTTTATAATACGCTTTATCTCCAGATGAATTTTCAAATGTTGCAGGTGAGAATTTTTTAGCATCTTCAATCCAAGTCAGATCCTGTTCTGTCAGATGTTCCATATGGTCATAATAAAGTCCCCAATCTCTAAGAACGATAAACGCGATGACTGAGCAGACTATTAAAATCAGGATTTGATATTTATTCATTTTAAGAGATTATTTTGGTCGCAGAGCTTCTACAATTTTATTCATGCTATGAGTGAATGTTCCCTTAACAGGGACGTCGTGTCTTTCACCAATAGCTGTCATATGTAGAAATAAATTTTGACCTATAGTGACATAATCTGCGGTTATACCAGTTATTCGGGAGGTACTGATATAATTATCAATTTTACATTTCTTAAATAAGTTTTCTCGTATTCTTGTGGGGAAACTTACTGCCGCAGGATTAAAGGTAATTGCATCCATTCCCGTCGCTAATGCAGCTGCAATAGCTTCACCACCGCCTTTTGAATGCCCTATATACGTTACTTCCGCATCACCTTTTTCCTTAATAATTTCACTTAATAGTTTTCTTGCATTATGAACGGCAGCCCTATATTGAGATGAGATCCCATATAATTGTGTAATATCTTCAATAATGTCCACACTATGAGGATTTGTCCCGGCATATACATAAGCATACTCAGTTTTACCGTCAATAGTCCGTTCAAAAAGAGCAGATTTAAGTCCATTACCTTCTTGATCGAATGTAATTACAGTTTGGAAATTTGATAACTCCCAATGATATTTTGACAATTCCTTTAATTCTTTATTATCAGGGGATGTATCTTTGTCATATACCCACAAAGCCATCAATGATGATTCATACTTCGTAGGCTTTTCACCGTCTAAGTCAAGGAATTTTACGGGATTGCCTAAGCATAATCCATAAGGAGACGTAGAGGTGAATTTGTAGGCAAGGGGGTCGGGGGTTGTGAATGTGCAGGTGATGGCGTCGTGGAGGCGGGCGGAGTTGTCGTAGAGTCCTACGCCGTCGAGGTTGATCCACGGTTTGCCGAGGTGGAGGCGGTCTGTGACGGCCTGCCCGGGATACAGGTTCACCGGCATCCCTGAGGGGAAGTACGCCATGCGCTGCTCTACCTGATAGGTGTCCACGGTCACATCAGGAAAAGTCTGAGCACAAGTAGTCTTTTGCTCTGAGAATTGCATCTTAAAGGACTGACTATTAACTCTCATGGCGGAAATGGTTTTAATTCCCAAAGATACAACCGAAATTGGATGAATTCCAAATAAAATGGAATTATTTTGCAATTATTAACTGGTGATACGCGGAGGTATTATGCAACGCAGCCATGACCTGAGGGGGGCATGGCTGCGTAGGGGGTTATCAGAATGGTGGGCGACCGCCGGGACGGCCGCCGGGAGGAGGACCGTTGCCCCAGCGGGGGGCGTTGCGGTCGGTCGGACGGTTGCCGCCGCCAAAGGTGTTGAATTTATAGGCGAACGATACCATGAAGTAGCGTCCGAGGGTGTTGACGCTTGTGTCGTCGATATAGTTGGCGGTGATGTTGCGGCTGATGTTGGAGTTCTGTCGCAGCAGATCGTATGCCTTGACGGCTACGGAAGCCTGGCGTCCGCGCAGGAACTGGTAGGTGACCGATGCGTTCCACATCCATTTATTTTCGTCGTAACCTTCTGCATAGCCGCGTGTGGCGCTGAAATTGAGGTCGGTGGCCAGGACAATGCCTATGGGAATGTTGTATGTGGCGTTGAATGAGCCGCCGTAAGTGTGGACGGTGCGCCCGGCTGTGTTCTGGAGGCTGTTTGAAACGGTCTGGAGCGAGTATCGTGGCCTGATTCCGAATTCGAGATTGTCAGGACGGAATGCTATTCCGAACGATTCGTTCGCCATGAATGACCCGGAGCGGTTGCGTTTGCCGTTGTTGAAGCCCACGGAGTTGGAATAGTAAGCCATGAAGTGGTTGTTGAACGTCCAGAGTTTGTTGCGGAAGGGGAAAGACACCATGTTCATGCCCCGCAGGCTCCACACGCCGTTGACGTTCTCATAGGTGGTGTAGCGGCCGCCGGTCTGGGAGTCGAAGCGGGTGTTTGACACTATGGAGTTCTGTTCGAGTCGTGCATCGAACATTGTCATGATGGAACGCTGTGCTTCGGGGCTGAAGTTGTGGAAACGCAGACGGAGATTGTGGGTAAATGTGGGGTCGAGGTCCGGATTACCCTTGATGATGTTGAGAGGGTCCGAGATGTCCTCTACGGGCTGGAGCTGGGCGATTGTGGGCTGTGAGCTGCGACCCATGTAGTCGACATTGAGGGCATGGCTTTTGGACGGCTTCCAACGGTAGCGCAGATAAGGCGCGAAATTCCAAACCCAGCGTTCGGGGATATTTTTGGCAGAATTAATCAGGTCTTCGGACTTGGACATTGACGGCACAGCCGAAACACCTACGTCGATAGAGCTTTTACGAGCCACATGCTTGAAACCGGCGCGGATATCCTGATTCATGAAATCGTTGCGAAAGCGGTTTGACAGCGATTCGCTGAACACAAGTTCGGGGTCGATGATGTAGGGCCCGTCCCAGCCTTCCGGGAAGGATACGGGATGCTCGTAAGTGAGTTTGTCGGCATCGTTCCAGCGGTACTGGAAGCGGTAGGCGAAGGAAAGGAAATTGCCGTTGGCGGGATTGCCGAGCGGTTCGGTCCAGCTGAGACGTGAGCTGATGGAGTTAGACCATGTATGGTTGTCGGCGAACTGGTCGTAGACGTCAACCGAATCAGACATCTGGAAGAACTTGTTCCATGAGAAGTTTGTGGCACGCTCGCGCACGTTGCTGAACCGGTAATTCAGGAACAGCGAGAAAGAGCGTCCGGGACGCGAGCGGAACCGGTGGTTGTAAATTACCCGGCCGCCGAATTCCCAGGAGTCGCCGCGTGAATGTTGATCGTTAATGCTGCGTGTGACGGGAGACCGTAGTGCGTCGCCTGCAGATGTGAGCGTAGAGTCGAGCGACCACGAGTTGGAGTGATTATAGGACATGTTGGGCTGGAAGTCGAGGGTGTTGAGCGAATCAGGCTTCCATTGCAGGCGGAAATCGGCGCGCACGTTGTTGCCCATGTCGCGGGCCGTCTTGGCGGAGTTGTAGTATGACGTCGAATCGGTGAAAAGGTACTGGCGGTCGGAGCGTTGTACGGTGTTGCGGTCGGAACGGGAGTACATCACATTGCCGCCGACACGGAGAATCTCTTCGCGGCCTACGTTGAAGTTTACGCCGAAGGCCTGCGACGATGTGATGCCGCGTTCGCCCCCGAACCTGCGGAAACGTCCGACGGTACCGTCGGTGAATCCGAGGTCGTTGACGTTATTTGCACCGCCTATGAAAGTCACCTGATTGCCGTTCCAGAAGCGGTTGATGTTGAACGATGCCTTATAGCGGTCGTCGGTGCCGTATCCGGCTTCGACATTTCCGAACCACCCGTTCTGCATGCCTTTTTTTACGGTGAGGTTTATGACAGTCTCGTCCTCGCCGTCGTCCACACCTGTGAGACGCGAGAGGTCGCTCTTTCGGTTGACCACCTGAAGGCGGTCGACCATTTCGACGGGAAGATTGCGCGAAGCCACGGTGGGATCATCGCTGAAAAATTCCTTGCCGTCGACCAGAATCTTCTTGACTGTCTGTCCGTTGGCTGTGATCGATCCGTCGCTGCCCACTTCCACGCCGGGGAGACGCTTGAGCAGGTCCTCAACCACGGCATTGGGAGCAGTGCGGTAAGAGTCGGCGTTGAACTCCACCGTGTCCTCCTTGACTGTGATTGGAGTCTTGATGCCCACTACCGTGGTCTCTTTGAGCATGATTGAGCCGGGAGATAGGACAATGGTGTCGAGCGTCACGTTGGCGGAGCGTACGCGGGTGTCTGTCCAACGGCTGTCGTAACCGACGTAGGAAGTCTCAACGATGTAGCGACCCGAATTGACGTTCTTCAGCAGGAAACGGCCGTCGGCGTCGGTCACAACACCGTTTACGGCTGTCGAATCCTTTGATGAGAGAAGTCGCACGGAGGCTGCGATGAGGGGTTCGCCGTCCGTGTCGGTCACGGTGCCGCCGATGGTGTAGGCCATGGCGGCCGCCGCACTAAGGAGAAGGAGAATGAACGAGAGAAAACGATACATCTTATATTAATGTGGTACAGTATGCAGGATGTTGTACAAAGATATGAACTATATCTCCGACATCAAAATAATATTGGCAAACGGTCGATTTTTATATGCTAACGTATCATTCTACGAGGCGGAACCTGATTTCCGACGCTCCGGCGTAGGTGATTAGCAGGCGTTCGGCGAGATTCTTGAGCAGTTCGACATCCTTGCCGTGATAGAGGTTGATGGTGAGCAGTATGTTCGATGTGTCGGATGATAGTTTGGTGCGGTCGTTGTCCGATGTCGGCGTACCGATGCCTCCTATGGCATCGCGGAACACAGGTAATCCGGCGATATTGAGTTGGCCGCGGCCTATGGCCTCGTACGGTTCGCCTTCGCGCCCCACACCGAGCACGAGAGTCGGTCCTTCGATGCGGTCGAGATCAAATCCGCCGATGCTAACTCCGGTTTTCAGCGACATGAGGTTCACGAGATCGACAAGGGCAGAGGTGCGGTAGAGTCCGACTCCTTTGACACACCGCCGCATGAGAGCCTCGGCTGACGGTCTGTAACGGTTGGGCTCTTTTCCGAGAGCCTTGTAGGCGCGGCGGGTGGCGGCGATGGCCGGCTGTTTATTTACGGCTTCCATAGGCAGTTCGGCGGCTATACGCACACATTCGGCCGTAATTTCTGCCCATAGAGCGTCCGATGTGGGTGGGTTTGAGACGGCAGCTTCGGCGACCAGCACTTTGAGTTCAGGGGCGGCGGCCCGCACCTCAGGCGAGATAGAAATATCAGATATCATGAGAATTTACGATAAGCGGCAGCCAGACGGGTGTGATAACCGCGTGCGGCATAAGACGGTCCGTTGTAACCGCGTGCGAAAGCGCTCCAGTTTTTGCGCTTCAGAGCAGGCAGAAGGCCGGCGTTGGTGATGAACTGGGCGAACATCTCCAGTTGGTCGCGTTCGCTGCGGCTCATCAGCCGCACGAACTCTTCGGGCGATGACGCACCGCATTTCTTCCAGTTAAAGCCTCCGATCTGGAACATTCCCCAGAATGTGCCTTCGATGGCCGAGAGAGAGTCGATGGCCATCGCACCGTCGAGGCGAGCCTGCACCGCCGCTCCACGTGAGCCGTATTTTGCTACGTTCGGACGGGTGAATACTTCGGGATGGGCTTTCTGCTGCCCGTTGAGATTCACTTTGTTTCGTGCAGCCATCTGGCGGAATACGGAGAGATCGAAATTGATGAGCGGCTTTCCCTCGGTCCAGAATCCCTGATGTGATTTTCCGGCTTCGATTTCCACCACGGCCTTTATGGCCGCAACCTCTACTCCGAGCTGTTCGGCCACTTCACGGAAGTCTTTCTCGGTAAGTGGGCCATGACGTGTGTCCATAGTGTCAGCCATCAAGAACTGCACGCGAACGGTGTCGCCGTCAATTACGGCGAACTGACGGTCGAGATCTATGTAGTGGAGCGAGTCAACCGGTTCGTTGAAGAAAACCGGACGATACTGTCCGCGTGTGCTAAGCGCACAGAACACCGCGCAGATTGCGGCGCCAGCGAGGATGGATTTTTTCATAGGAGGGAAATGCGATAAAATATAAAGCGTACCGTCCGGTTGGTTCGGAACGGTACGCCTGATATGTGGGGTTAAGCCTTGAGGTCGGCTACTTTTTCAAGGGTGCGTGTCAGCTGGCCCCAGAAACGCTCGACGGCAGGAATGTTCATGCGCTCGCTGGGCGAGTGTACATTCTGCAGCGTCGGACCGAACGACACCATGTCGAGATGAGGAAGTTTCTCTTTGAACAGTCCACATTCGAGTCCGGCATGTATGGCCTTGATGGCGGGACGGATGCCGTAGAGTTCCTCGTAAGCGTCGCTGGCCAGATGCATTATTTTTGAGTCCATGTTAGGTTTCCAGCCGGGATATCCGTCGCCGTGTGAAACAGTTGCGCCTGCAAGTTCGAACAGGGCTTCGACTTGTCCGGCGATATCCCATTTGCGGCTTTCGACGCTGGAACGCTGCGAGGTGGTCACAACCACTTCGTGTTCGCCATGCATTTTGATGGAGGCGAGGTTGGTGGAGGTCTCGACCAGACCCTCGATGTCGCGGCTCATCGACACGACGCCGTGAGGAGCTGAGTAGGAGGCTTCGACCAGACGGCGTGCCGTTGCGCTGTCCAGACAGAATTCGGGGCGCTCAACGCTTTCGATGGTCAGTTCGAGGGTGGGCTCGAGTCCGGCATATTCATCTTTCACGTCGGCCACATAGCGGTTGAAGGCGGCTACCACTTTCTCCTTGTTGGAGGTGTGTACGCCGAATACGGCGTGAGCGGCGCGAGGGATGGCGTTGCGCAGATTGCCGCCGTCGATGTCGGCGAGCGAGAACTCGAACTCCTTGATCATGTTCCAGAGGAAACGTGTGAGGAGCTTGTTGGCGTTGGCGCGACCAAGATGGATATCGCCGCCCGAGTGGCCTCCGAGTCCGTTCTTGACCTCCATCTTGAAGAAGTGGAAGTCGGTGGGCGCCATAGAACGGTCATAACGGAATGTGCATGTGGTGTCCACGCCGCCGGCGCAGCCTACGAAAAGCTCGGCGTCATCTTCCGAGTCGAGGTTTATGAGCATCTCGCCCGAAATCATGCCGTCGCCCAGATTGTTGGCACCGGTGAGTCCGGTCTCCTCGTCCACGGTGAACAGACATTCGATGGGACCGTGCACGAGATCCTTGTCAACCAGGACTGCAAGAGCGGCAGCCATGCCTATGCCGTTGTCGGCGCCGAGGGTGGTGCCGTCGGCGTGGATCCATTCGCCGTCTACGATTGTAGTGATGGGGTTGTTCTCGAAATCGAATGATTTGTCATTCGATTCGCACACCATATCCATATGGGCCTGGAGGATAACCGTTGGAGCGTTTTCCTTGCCGGGGGTGGCCGGGGCGGTCATCACCACATTGCCGATGGCATCGGTTTTGGCGAAGATGCCGTGCTCGGCGGCGAAATCAAGGAGGAATTTGCGTATCTTATCCTCCTTTTTGGAGGGGCGTGGCACCTTGGTTATCTGGTCGAAGATACCGAAAACCAGCGCGGGTTTGAGGTCTTTTACGGTCATGTCGTTGTATGTTTTATGTGTTATAAGTTTAGACAGAACTTCTAAATAAAGGTTTAATCGAGCTGCGAAGTTCAGCACCGATTGTTAAAATTATTTATTTCCGACCACTAAGGTACAAAAAAAATCGGCAGGATGCAAAAAAATCGCAGGAAGTTAACTATATTTGCACCGTGAAAAGCCGTTAGTGCCCATGAAAACCGCAGTAATAGCCATTGTTATACTCCTTGCCGGAGTGTTGCTGATGAGTTTCCGTGTGCTGTTGGTAAAGGGTGGAAAATTCCCCGGTCACCATCACTCGGACGCTTTGCGGGCCCGTGGTGTCGGATGCGCTACACACCAGTCATCGAATAGTAATCACTAAACCCAAATATGAAAAAATCAATACTCGCCGCAGGTGCCGTCGCCCTTCTTCTCTCTGCCTCTTGCTCTGAAAAGTCATCGAATGACGGTGGCGCTCTGAAAGTAAATTCCGACTCCACCACCGTAAGTGCGAATCCCTGCAACTTCCGGTATATTGATCTGGAACAGGTTTTCCAGAACTATAACCTCGCCAAAGAACTCAATCTCGAACTGCAAAAAGAAACCCTCTCCATCGAGAACCAGGCCCGTCAGAAGCAGGCCGACCTCCAGCAGCGCGGGGCAAACGTGCAGTCAAAATATCAGAATAACGGCTACCTCAGTCAGGCGTCTCTCGAAGCAGACATGCAGGACCTCCAGAAGCGCGAGGCCGCCGCAAACGATTGGCTCAACACCCATCAGAACCGTATCGCCAATATGGGGCTTGAGGTTCAGAAGCGCATAGCCGACTCCATCAAGAACTTCATGGCCGACTATATCAAGGTTTACGGTTACGATGCAATCCTCATCGACGGCCAAGCCGGCTTCTTCAAACCCGAACTTGATGTAACCCAGGACATCATCGAAGGTCTCAACGCACGCTACGCCGCCACCACTCCCGAAAAGAAGTAAAATTCGACCATACTAAACGAGTGCCGGCCGGATGAGAATCGAACTCATCCGGCCGGCGACCGTCAGAAATATCTTGTTATGCTTGCTCTTCGGCGGCTTTTTTCTCAAGGTATTCGTTGATTCCGCACAAGTGCTCGCGGACCCGGCCTCCTCCGAATTCATAAACCTTAGTGACAAGTCCGTCAAGGAAGTCGCGGTCGTGGCTAACAAGTATCAGTGTGCCGTCGTAGTCGCGCAGAGCCTGTTTGAGTATATCCTTGGTCTTGAGGTCGAGATGGTTTGTCGGTTCGTCGAGAATCAGGAAGTTAACCGGTTCGAGCAGCAGTTTGATCATACACAGCCGCACACGTTCACCCCCTGAGAGCACTTTCACCTTTTTTTGGCTTTCCTCCCCTCCGAACATGAACGCTCCCAAAAGGTCGCGTATTTTAAGCCGTACATCCCCTACGGCTATGTCGTCGATCGTCTGGTAGACGGTGAGCGACTCATCAAGCAGCGACGCACTGTTCTGGGCAAAATACCCAATCTGGACATTATGGCCCAGCTTAAGTGATCCTTCGTGGTCTATCTCGTTCATTATGGCCTTGACCATGGTGGATTTGCCTTCGCCGTTTCGCCCCACGAAAGCTACCTTATCGCCTCGCTCAATAGTGAATGTGGCGTTGCTGAACACCGGGATGCCTTCATAACTCTTGCCGACACCTTCGGCAATTACGGGATAATTTCCGCTGCGTGCGCATGGCGGAAATTTCAGTCGTAGTGCGGAGGTGTCCTCGGGGTCGACTTCCACTAATTCAAGTTTTTCGAGCCATTTCACCTTGCTTTGAACCTGATATGTCTTGGAATAGGTTCCCTTGAAGCGTTCGATGAATTCGCGTGCCTCGGCTATCTGCTTCTGCTGGTCATCGTACTGCTTCTGCTGCTGTGCGCGCCGCTCTTTGCGCAGTTCAAGATAATGACTGTAGCGGGCTTTGTAATCGTAGATGCGGCCGAGCGTGACTTCGATGGTGCGGGTGGTTATGTTGTCGATGAAGCGGCGGTCGTGGCTTATGACCATCACGGCCATAGGGCTGTTTATTATGAAATTTTCCAACCAGCCAATCGATTCTATGTCCAGGTGGTTCGTAGGTTCGTCAAGCAGCAGCAGGTCAGGCTTCTGCAAGAGCAGTTTGGCGAGTTCGATGCGCATGCGCCATCCACCTGAGAATTCAGATGTCGGCCGGTTGAAATCCTCACGTTTGAACCCGAGACCCAGCAAAGCTTTTTCGACATCCTCCTCAAAGTGAGTCATATCGATTGCGTAGAACTTCTCGCCGGCGGCGGCCACACGTTCTATCAAAGCCATGTAGGAGTCGCTGTCGTAATCAGTACGTTCGGCAAGCTCGCGGTTCATAGCATCGATTTCAGCCTCCATTTCGCGCAAATGGGCGAAAGCCTGGGATGCTTCTTCGAACACGGTGCGTCCATCCTGTGTCATCAGATGCTGCGGAAGATAACAGATTACTGTGTCTTTCGGGGCCGATACACTTCCGCGCGTGGGTGTACGCTCGCCTGCAAGTATTTTAAGCAGAGTGCTTTTACCGGCGCCGTTCTTTCCCATCAGGGCGATGCGATCTTTGGGATTGATGACGAATGAGATGTCCTTGAATAAGGTGTTGCCTCCGAATTCCACAGTGAGGCCGTCTACTGAAACCATAGTGAAAAATCAAGTGAAAAGATAAAAAATCCTCCGCCCCAGTCAGAAAACATAGGGCGGAGGCTGCAGAGGCCACGGTTTTATTTGCGGCGGATAGAGTCGGGAATTGCCATGGGACGTTTGAACACTTCCTTGAAAGAGATAAGTGTTTCGGTACGTGCCAGACCGAGTGCCTGGATCTGATCCTGGAGGATGCTGAGCAGGTGGTCGTTATTGCGTGCGAACAGTTTGATGAGGATGTCATACTGGCCGGTGGTGTAGTGACATTCCACTACTTCGGGAATATTGCGCAGGGCCTCGACAACGGTGTCGAACTGTCCGGGTTCGCGGAGGAATATGCCTACGTAAGCGCAGGTGTCATAACCGATCGATTCAGGAGCTATGAGGCTCTCGGCACCGGTGATCACACCATTACCGTAAAGACGCTGGATGCGCTGGTGGATGGCAGCACCGGATACGCCGCATTCGCGTGCGATTTCCAGATAGGGCTTGCGGGCGTTGGGAGCCAGCATACGCAGGATGTTGATATCCAGCGTGTCAAAGTTGTGACGTCGAACTCTCATTAGAGGTTAATTAAGGTAGTTTAATATTAGTTGTTTATTATTATTTCTCAAGGGTGATTATTCCCAGGTGTATCTTTTTCCGTGATGTATCATGGCCCGCAACGCTCTGCTGCTCTGCCTCAGGGAATGTGTGGCAGCCCAAAGCGGCAGGGATGCCCGCAGACGCCGCGCGCCGAGGGCTTTGAAGGCCCAGATCCAGGTCAGTCCGACTGCATACCACAGAGCCAGCAGGATCAATGCCCCCAGCCACGCTCCCCAGTTGCCGGGAGTCAGCACGCCTATGGCAAGAGCCGCCAACGGCGAGAGCAGGTAGCACAGCGAGCCGGTCGCTCCGAGAACCTTAGGACGTTGGCTGATAAACCGTTCGGTGAACGATCGGCGCAGGGAAGCACCGCTTATCGAGCGGCTGTCGCAGCATCCTGGCACCGTCATGCGCGATTCAGGAGCGAGTTCAACGGCGGTATTGTACGACCTGGCAATTTCGCTTACGAATATGTCATCGTCTCCGTGCCGCAGATTCAGCTGACGTGAAAAACCTTTGTTACGGAAAAAAATATCCGTGCGGTAGGCCAGATTATGCTCGGTGCCCCGCCAGGGGGTGCCCAGTATCGCAGGAGACAGCCAGCGGGCTGATGATGCGACATGGTCGAACCAACCGGCGGCGGTTCCTTCGGAGTCTGGTGCGGTAGCATAGCCGAGCACGACTTCGACGGGCCCGTCCGGATCGAAATTCCGCATTATGCTGTGAAGCCAATCCTTTCCCGCGGGACGGGCGCATGCAGTGGTGAGTACGACCACAGGCTTGCGTGTGGCTTTTATCCCGAGGGTTATTGCCAGCTTCTTGCGGCTTAGGCTGCGGGCGCCGTCCGGAGTGCCGGTAAGATGAAGGTTGGGATGACGCATCTGCAAGTCGGAGACTACCTCCCGCACTGCCGGCGATTGTCCTTCGTTCACGACGATTACCTCGAATCCAGGTGCATATTCCTGCTCCATGAGGAGCGGTATGAGTTCGGCGAGATCTCCTGCTTCGTCTTTCGAATATACAATGATTGCAGCAGAGAACAGCTTGTCAGGATCTTCCTGATTCCCGATGAACTCAGCCGAGGTGCGGCTTTTCAGCGGCCACACCCTGCGTATGAAGACCATGCATGCCACGATCGTCAGAATCAGCGACGCGACGCAGGCTATCAGTTGCCAGGTGGTATATTCCAGTGAAAAATACATGATAACGATCTTCGCTGTACCGGACTTTCATCCGTTGCGAGTGCAAAATTATAAAAAATAATCCAAATAATTTTCAAAAAATTCTTAAAATATATTTTGTGGCACCTAAAATGGGCTGTCGTGCCTCTTAAATCTATCAGTTTATGCACCATGCGTACGTTTGTATTGCACGCATAACATTTTTATTGACACCCTCGGAAAAATTTAACTTAAAAATTGCGCTGAATTAAGAAATAGTATGTACCTTTGCAGCATCAAACATCACATTGTCTCAATTGAAACTCGTCAATCACATATTATTAGTGTTGGCTTTGGCTGCCGGAGCGGTTGAGCTGCGCGGTGCGGAGATCTGTTTGCCATCCGCGGCGTCCGGTTATTCGGCAGAGATAAATGTCGGTGCCGCGTCTCCATTACGCGGACACAGCTTTTTCGGCAACGTGCGACCGGCTGTCGGTCTCCGTTTGGAAAAGATACTTACACCCTTGGTGTCTCTCGGTGCCGAAGCCGATTTCAATTTCAATTCATCACGTTGGCCGGGACGCGTATGGTCTCCGACCGGAATTGACGGATCGTATGTAGGTGCTTACGGCCGATTCAATGTGCTTGGTTTTCGTTCGCCCTGTAGATGGACATTCGGTCCGCTTGCCGGAGCCGGGTGGGGACATTATTATAATACCGATCGTCGCGGTCACAGTTTTTTCGCGTCTCGAGCCGGGCTGTTCGCAGCCTTCAAGGTGTCGGAACGTGTGGCGCTCAGCCTTGTCCCGACTGTCACATGGAATATGTCTGATGCCGATGTCGAGGGCACATCCGCCGCTTATACCTCGCGCCGCGCCGTTCTTATGCTTCAGGCCGGAGTGAGCTATAGGTTCGGCGCGCCGATGTCATGTTTCCGTCTCTATGATGCCGCCGAGGTGGATGCGCTGAATGCCGAGATCAATATGTTGCGAGGTCAAATCGAGTCGTTGCAGTCGGATTACAATCTGTGTACCTCCAATGTTGACCGTTTGCGGCACGACCTCGAAGCGGAGCGCGCGCGTAAGCCGGAAATCATCAAAGAGGCAACGGTTGACAATCATTTCAATACTATAATAGATGTGTTCTTTCATAAAGGTTCGTCGACAGTCACTGCTGACCAGATGCCGAATGTGGAACGCATTGCGATATATCTCAAGAACAATCCGAACACACGCGTGTTGATAAAAGGGTACGCATCGCGCGATGGCCGGTCGGATGCCAACTACCAGTTGGCTGCGCGACGGGCCGAGGCAGTGGCTGCCCTGCTCACCGGACGATATCGTATAAGTCCGGACAGGGTGACCGCCTCCGGAGCCGGAATCGGCGAACTTTTCGAAGAAGATTCCTGGAACCGCGTGTGTGTATGCACACTTACTGACAAAACGCAGCCCCCGGGCCGTTGAACTTTTAGATATCTCCCCTCTAAAGCGATTACATTCTAACATTCAACCCGGCTTCCACTGCGTAAGACACGCGGTGGAAGTTCTTTTTTAATCTTACTGATTGACTAAATATGACAGTTTCTGAAATAGTAGGCTATGCGGCGGCCGTATGCATGATCTGCGGCTATCTTCCTCAGGCAGTCGCCACCATAAAGTCGCGTGACACTGAAGGCATCGCCCTTCCAACTTTCCTGATGCTTGGACTCGGTTCGCTTCTGTTCGTAATACAGGGTGTACTCGGGCGTATATGGTCGCTTGCTCTCGCCAATACGATACCGTTGATCTGTTCGGTGATAATTTTCGCCATAAAATTGCGCAACGACTACGGCCGCCGCAAGTGATCACAGCTTAGCGAAAGTCTTTTTTCCGCGCAGATAAAATTGCGTGAGGATGTTCGGCCGTCCGTCGAGCAGATTGTCTGTCGCGGCTGTGCCGGCATAATTCGCGCGCATGCGTGCGAAATCGCGGTGAGCTTTGAACAGCGCGCGAGCGTTGCTCCATTGCCCTGTGATAACGAATTGTGCCCATGCGACAGTGTCAAGAAGCCGGCGAACGATCAGTTTACGTTTCCGTACCTTAACAGGAAGGTTTTTATGTAGCATCAGGAGATTGTTGCGGAAGTTGAGATATGTCTTGCGGGGATTTGACGCGGGAAGCGACCCTCCCCCAAGGTGGTAGCATACTGACGCGGGTACGGCGAATAGTTTGTGACCGGCCAGACGCATCCGCCAGCATAGGTCAATTTCCTCCATATGAGCGAAAAACGATGGATCCAGCCCTCCGGCTTCAAGGTAGAGGGCGGTGCGCACCATCAGTGCGGCTCCGGTAGCCCAGTCGACCTCTACGGGTGTGTCGTATTGTCCACTGTCTGTCTCGCATTGTCCGAAGATGCGTCCGCGGCAATAGGGATAACCGTTGCGGTCAAGGAATCCGCCGGAGGCTCCTGCGTATTCGAACCTGAAGGGATCGGTATAACTAAGTAGTTTTGGCTGACAGCCGGCTGCTTCCGGGTGCGAGTTCATGAAGTTCGCCAGGGGCTCAAGCCAGCCTTCGGCGGGAGCTACGTCGGAGTTTAGAAGCACTGTAAGGGGATATCGTGTGGCGGCAAGCGCACGGTTGTATCCTTCGGCGAAGCCGTAATTCTCGGAAAACTCAAGAACCTCGACTTCCGGGAACTTCTCTTTCAGCAACTTGACTGAACCATCGGTCGAGCCGTTGTCGGCCACGATTATCCTCCCAAGACTCTCCGGTGTGTGGGCAACCACTTTCGGCAGGAACTCTTTGAGGAGACGTTCTCCGTTCCAGTTCAGGATTATTACTGCCACCTGCGGGCAGCCGGGTTCATATGCTGGCATGATCGTAAGCTGTTTGGATTTGTTCGGATGTTAGTGGATGTTTCCATCTGTTATGACTCCAGAGCCATAAAGAGGGGTCGCGGCGAATGTTTTCTTCAAGCAGCCGTGTATAAGTTTGCGTGATCGAGTGTTCAGGTTCGGCGGAGGCATCCGGCGTTATTTCTTTTACATTAATTATATAATGTCCGCGCGCTACGCGCCGCATGTCCCAGAACACCACAGCCATGCCCAGTTTGCGTGCCAGTGCTTCCGTGCCGGATATCATCATCGAAGGGCGCCCTAAAAGCACCGCAGGAGTTCCGCCGTCGCCGTGGCCGGGATGCTGATCGCTCATGAAGCCGGTGACAGATACTATCCCTTGTTTACGCCAGTCGAGAAGTGTACGTGCCGTGTGGGCTTTGGGAATGCTGACCGAATGGAACCGTCCGCGTAACCGCAACATTATGTTATCGAATTTTTTTGACTTGAGAGGTCGGTAAATTTGAGCGAACTTAACCTTATCGGAAGGTTTCATGGCGGAATGAAGACTGATTGCGGGAGCCCATTCCCAGTTGAACGTATGGGAGAAATAAACTGCTACCGATCGTCCCGCACTGAGATGGCGGTCGATGATGTCGAGATTCTCGAACTGCATGCGGCGCCTCATTTCAGAGTCGGAGACGTGCATAAGCTTGAGGGTCTCAACAGTATAGTCGGCAAAACGATGGTAAAAATCGTGTTCGATGTGTCGCAGTTCCTTTTCCGTTTTATCGGGGAAGCAATCGCGCAGATTTTTACGGATGATTCCGCGTCGGTATCGCACTATATGATGCAACACTCCGGCACCTACGGTCGCCAGAGGGTAGAGAACCCCGAGGGGCAGGCTTGCCGGAATACGCAGCAGTTTCTCCGTAAGATTCATTGGCGTATGATGCTACCTGTCAAGGTTTCTGTTTCGGGGTTTACAGATTCGAGACGCACGTTCACAATAGTATTGTCCATTTCGGGGGTGGCGTCCGAAACTTCGACCCGAAGATAGTTGTCTGTGAATCCGGCCATAGGTCTGCCGTCGGCCTGCGGATGTTCGAGCAGTACAGGTCGTCCGGTGCCGATAAACCTGTTGGCGAAAGCTGTCCATTTGGCTTCGCTGAGGCGTATCATTTCATTTGCCCGGGCATGCTTCACTGCCTGAGGCACAACGCCGTCGATATCAAGGGCCTTTGTGGACGGGCGTTCGGAGTAGGGGAAGACATGCAACCGCGAGATGTCGAGACCTTCCACAAAGCGACGCGAGCGTTCGAAAAGTTCGTCGGTCTCGCCTCGCGCTCCGGTTATCAGATCGACACCGATGAAAGCATGTGGAATCGCCCTGCGAACATGCTCAATCTTGCGTGCGAACAGCGCCGTGTCATACCTGCGCCGCATGAGCGCGAGCACTTCGTCGCTTCCGGCCTGCAGCGGGATATGGAAGTGGGGCATGAACGCCCGGGACTCTGTCGCCACCCAGTCGATGATCTCATCGGTCAGCAGATTAGGCTCTATCGACGAGATACGGAACCTTTCAATGCCTTCAACACGGTCGAGTGCACGTATGAGGTCGAAGAACGTGTCAGTACGACCCTTGCCGAAATCGCCTACATTCACTCCGGTGAGAACAATCTCCCTGCCTCCCTGGGCCGCGGCATCGGCAGCCTGGGCCACCAGAGAATCTATGGTGCCCGAACGCGAGCGCCCGCGCGCGCGCGGAATCGTACAGTATGAACACCAGTAATCGCATCCGTCCTGCACTTTGAGAAAAAATCGGGTACGGTCGCCACGCGAGCATCCCGGACGGAATTCTGTTATTTCGCGCGAGTCGCAGACTTCTGTGACTTGTGTGTGTTCATTGAGATACTGTTCGAGGAACCGGTCGATCTCCATCTTTCTGTCGGCACCGGCAACTACGGCCACTCCCGGGAGTGCCGCCACCTCTTCGCTTTTGAGCTGCGCGTAACAGCCTGTCACCAGAATGGCGGCTTCAGGATATCGCTTATGGAACGACCGGATAGTCTGACGGCATTTCTTGTCGGCCAGTTCGGTCACACTGCAGGTGTTCACCACCACGATGTCCGGAATTTCCGCTCCGCTTGCACGTGTTATGCCACGCTCGGCCAGTGTCCGGGCAATAGTGGATGTTTCCGCGAAATTTAGTTTGCACCCGAAGGTGTGATATATGGCTTTGAGATTATGAAAGACTGAATTATCGATCATTTGTAACGATTGACGGTTTGTGCCACGCGGGCTATTTCATCATCCGGTATCACCGCAGATATCGGCAGCGACACAACTTCCGCGGCCAGCCTTTCAGTCACAGGCAGGTTGAGGTGAGCCATTTCGGAATAACAAGGTTGGTGATGCGGAGGGGTTGCGTAGTGGACATCTGTCCCGATGCCGTTGTCGGCGAGATGTCGCCTGAATCGGTCGCGGTCGGCAACGCGCACCACGAACTGATGCCATACATTGTCGGCGGCTCCGGGTAACGGAAGCCCAACGACCGGATTTTCTATGAGTTTCAGATATTCATGTGCTGCATGCCGTCGAGCCTCCGATATGGTTTCCAGATGTTGTAACTTTACATTCAGCACAGCGGCTTGCACAGGGTCGAGCCGACAGTTCAGCCCTTTGTATATGTTATGATACCGGCGGTCCGAGCCATAATTTGCAAGGGCGCGGACAGTGCCGGCCAACTCGGGGTCTGAGGTGGTGACGGCTCCGGCGTCGCCTAAAGCACCGATGTTTTTTGTGGGATAGAAACTGAATGCGGCCGCATCGCCCAGGGCGCCGGTCATCTTACCGTCCAGAGTCGATCTCGCACCTATGGCCTGTGCGTTGTCTTCGACGAGCAGAAGTCCGTGCCGGGCAACGAAGTCTGCCAGCCTGCGGTCGTGACATGCGCGACCGTAGAGATGAACGGCCATTACGGCACGAGTCCTTTCCGTGAGCGCGGCTTCAAGCAGGGACGTATCCAGATTCATGGTTCGTTCATCAGGCTCGACAAGCACCGGAACCAGTCCGCAGTCTGTCACAGCCAGCACGGATGCGATATAGGTGTTGGCCGGCACAATCACTTCATCACCGGGGCGTAGCCGTCCGAGTTCCATGTATCCGCGGAAGATAAGCCGCAACGCGTCCAGACCGTTGCTAACGCCAATGCAGAAGCGGGTGCCTGTGAGTCCGGCGAGGCGATTCTCGAATTCATCTGTTTCCGGACCGCCGACATAGCGGCCGGACAGCACCACGCGGTCCACGGCGCTGCGTATATCTTCCATGTACGGAGCGTTTACGCTTCCGAGATCAAGAAACGGTACAGATGTGTTCATGCCGGATTGGAGAGGGCCTTGAATTGTGAATATTCCCGTACATAGTCAGGTTCGCTGTACGGATGCGACGTCAGTACGGTGCTTACGGCTCCGCCTGAGAAATTTTCCAGAGTGCGCCAGATTCCGGTGGGTATATAGAGTCCCAAATAAGGTCTGTTCAATGTGAATCGTCGGGGTGCGTTTTTCCCGTCATCGACCACCACATCGAAACTTCCGGCCATTGCAACTATCAGTTCCTGAGCCTGAAAATGCGAGTGACCTCCACGTGTAGCGTCGGCCGGCACATCGTAGAGATAAAAGACTCTGCGCACGCTGAACGGCAATGGAGAATCGGCATTGTCGACCCACGAACACGAACCCGCTCCGTTTTGAGACAAGCGTGGAAGACTGATGATGCGACATGCTTCGACAGATGACGCCGGATGTGGATCGGGTGTGTCGGCAGGTAGCGGTGAAGGATGTTCTCCGGCGCAGAGCATCAGCACCACAGTGTTCGAGGCAAATGAATGGAGCTTCGTGTCCGGTGCAGAGTCGGCGATGAGTGCGGTGGAAGGGTTGCGGAACGTGGCGTCCCCGCAGTCGAAACTTCCGCTCAGAGGCACAAACATGGCTTCCCGGGAATGGCCCGGGTGGATGACTGCGCTGTCGTGGCTGCTCAGATCGTACCACCACTTCACACACTCAGGCTCGAAAGGACATGCGCCTCCGGGGCCGCTCTGTATGAACGACAGATTGCCGCGCGGGTCGGCTATCTTGGGCAGTTTTTCGGTACGATTCATTTGCCTTTCAGCAGTCTGTAATATCGTTCCGGATCATTGATGAGCGAATGAGCCTCACGGAATTCAGGTGACAGCGGATGAGTGGATCGGACATATATTCCGTTCTCATACAGATCGCGTGTCATCAGGCCGCGGAGAATAGCCTCAAGCAGCGGGCGTGAAGTGTTCCATTGTTCCTGATTGAACTTAACACCGTCAGTTTCACCACGTGCGATAAGTCCTTTTGTCATTTCCTCCGTGACAGGGAATTTTGCTGCGAACGATTCTTCGTCAGGATACTTTTTGAGGAGTTCAGCGCGGTGTTTCTCAATGTATCCGAGCGCGTATTTCATAATCGATCCTTTGGCCACCATATCGCGGTAATAAGGAGTGTAATAAGAGGTGTCGACAGGCACGAACACATCAGGCATTATACCGCCTCCGCCGTAGACCGGCCGGCGGTTATGCAGTGTGTAGTAGACGTCTGCCGAGTCAAGCATAACGGAGTCGACATGCCATAGCTCGCCGGATTTATATCGGTTCAGCAGATCGAGTTGATATTCTTCAGTATGGCCTTTGACATAGGGCTTCTGTATGCATCGGCCCGTGGGAGTGTAGTAGCGAGCGGTTGTCAGACGTATCATGGAGCCGTCAGGGAAGGGAAACGGACGCTGGACAAGACCCTTGCCGAACGTGCGTCGGCCTACCACCAGACCGCGGTCGTTCTCCTGAATGGCTCCTGAGAGAATCTCGGACGCCGAAGCCGAATATTGGTCGACCATCACAACGAGGCGATCGACCGGCAGAAACGCGCTTTGCTGCACAGAGAACATCTGCGGCTGAGCGTGAAGTCCGCGGGTCGACACCACCGGGTCACCGGGTCTCAGAAAATCAGAGGCCATTTCGAATGCGGAACCCAGATAACCTCCGCCGTTGCTCTGCAAATCGAGTATGAGATTGCGCATACCGAGATTGGAGAGCGAGTCGACGGCTCTACGAACTTCGGCACCGGTGGCTTCTGCGAATCGGGTCACGGACACATAGCCGGTGGAATCGTCAACCATGTAAGCCGCGTCCACGCTGTAGATGGGAATGTCGTCGCGTATGAGGTTGAAGTCGATAAGCTCGGAGACACCTCCGCGCTTTACTTTGAGGTTGACCGGACTGCCTTTGGGTCCGCGAAGCACCTTTATGATACCCGAATTGGTCAGTTTTTTGCCGGCAATCACCGTGTCGTTGGCCGATATTATTCGGTCGCCCGGGCGGATACCTACTTTTTCGGACGGGCCGCCCTGAGTGGTCTGGATGACATATACGGTGTCTTCCACCATGTTGAACTGAATTCCGATGCCGCTGAATTTGCCTTCGAGCGGCTGATTCAGTTCTTCGGTTTCGGCCGGAGTGCTGTATGCGGAATGTGGATCCAGTGTCTTGAGCATGGCCACAATGGCCTCGGAAACCAACGTATCGGTATTTACGTCCTCCACATAATAGTTTTCTATTATGGCTTCGGCCATGCGCAGCTTATGGTCAGGAGAAATCTTCTGTTCGGCATATTTGGGAGCGGCCCAGGCCACAATGCCGGTGGTTGCCGCGCCCAGAAGGAAATACAGTAATCGTTTCATTTAATTGGTTTGATTATGGTATCAGCGCAGTGGTGTCATGGCCGTAAGAACGCAGTTCGCGGACGAGCGACGATGAGAGCGCCTGATGGTCGGGGAGTGTGAACAGGATAACAGTCTCGATGCCGGACAGGCGTCGGTTGACGTCGGCCAGTTCGCGTTCGTATTCGAAGTCGCGCACGTTGCGCACACCGCGCAGAAGCCAGTTGGCGCCAACCTCGCGTGCGAGGTCGATCGTGAGTTTATGTTCGTATGTCACGATGGTGATCGATTTGCCGAGACGGTCGGCATAGATGCGCCGCAGTTCGCCGGTGCGCCGCGATATGCTCTCCGACGCCTCTTTGGCAGAGTTGACCCCGACTGCAATTATTATTCTGTCGAACAGCGGCAAAGCGCGTTCCACAAGTGATGCATGCCCTATGGTGAAAGGGTCGAATGATCCGGCGAAGAGTGCTATTCGCGCTTTGTTGTTTTGTGATATCGGGCTTGGGGAATACATATCAGAAATTATAGTACAGGTATTGGAAATTATATCGTAAGTATAATATAAATTTTAATTGGAATCGGTATATGTTCAGAGTTGGGAATCGTCTTCTATCACAAGGTTGTTGATGATGAAATTCTGGCGTTCCATAGTGTTCTTGCCCATATAGAATTCAAGCAACGCGTCCACACCGTCCTCCTTTCGCAACGTCACGCGGTCAAGCCTCATCATCGGCCCGATAAAAGCACGGAATTCTTCAGGCGAGATTTCACCCAGACCCTTGAATCGCGTGATTTCGGCTTTGTCACCAAATCGTTCGATGGCTGCAATGCGTTCTTCGTCCGTGTAACAGTACACAGTGTCGTTCTCGTTCTTGTTCTTTGCTCCCCGGCGGGATGTCTGGGAGTTGCGCACACGGAACAGCGGAGTCTGCAACACGTAGACATGACCGTTCTTTATAAGATCGGGGAAGAATGTGAGGAAGAATGTGAGCAGCAGCAGGCGGATGTGCATGCCGTCGACATCGGCATCCGTAGCTATGATGACCTTGTTGTAGCGGAGGCCGTCTATACCGTCCTGGACATTCAGGGCAGCCTGCAGAAGGTTGAATTCTTCATTTTCGTAGAGCACTTTCTGAGTAACTCCGTAGGTGTTCAGGGGCTTGCCTCTGAGCATGAATACGGCCTGTGTGTCCGGGTTGCGCACCTTGGTGATGCTGCCGCCGGCCGAATCACCCTCGGTGAGAAAAATCGACGAGTCAGCCTTTTTGTCCTCCGCGCCGCGTGTGTCGTTCAGATGCACATTGCAGTCGATGAGTTTACGGTTGTGGACACTTACCTTCTTGGCCTTTTCCTTGGCTGCTTTCGATACGGATGCCATCGCCTTGCGGTTGCGTTCGCTTTCCTGTATCTTTTTGAGTATCGCGTCTGCCACGTCGAGGTTGCGGTGCAGATAGTCATCGAGTTCTTTTTTGACGAAGTCGCTTATGAACTTGGCGACTGTGGGACCTTCCGGACCCATCTCGCGCGAACCCAGCTTGGTTTTGGTCTGCGATTCGAAAACGGGGTCCTGTACCCTGATAGCCACTGCTGCCACCATGCCGTTACGTATGTCCGAATAATCGAAACTACGGCCGAAATAGTCGCGCAGCGTACGCGATACGGCCTCTTTGAACGCTGTGAGATGTGTACCCCCCTGGGTGGTGTGCTGACCGTTTACGAAGGAATAATATTCTTCGCCGTACTGGTTGGCGTGTGTAAGGGCAATCTCGATGTCATGCCCTTTAAGGTGAATGATCTCATAGAGCGGATCGTGGGTCATGCGCTGTCCGAGAAGGTCGAGGAGGCCTTTGCGCGATATGTACCGTTTGCCGTTGAGAATGATTGACAGGCCGGTGTTCAGATAGGTGAAATTCTTAATGAGATTCTCGACCGGTTCGAACCGGTAAGCGTATCCGGGGAAAATTTCGGGATCCGGATGAAAACGGACAAGTGTACCGTCCGGTTCATCAGAGGGATACATGCCTGAATCGGCTGTCATGACTCCTTTCTCGAACGTAGCGGCGCGCCGCATGCCTTCGCGGACCGATGCCACTTCGAACCTGTCGCTGAGAGCGTTCACAGCCTTGAGACCTACGCCGTTGAGGCCTACGCTCTTCTGAAACGCCTCATTGTCGAATTTGCCGCTGGTGTTTATTTTGGACACGGCGTCCACCAGGCTCCCCAGAGGAATACCGCGGCCGTGGTCGCGCACCTCCACCGAACCGTCCTCGGCAATGTCGACGGTAACCGTTTTGCCATAGCCCATCATGTATTCGTCGATGGAGTTGTCGAGCACTTCCTTAAGCAGGACGTAAATGCCGTCGTCGTCCTGAGAACCGTCGCCCAGCTTACCTATGTACATGCCGGGACGCATCCGTACATGCTCGAGCCAGTCGAGCGTGCGGATTTGGTCTTCGGTATATGTAGCTTTCTTAGGCGCCGGGGTGTCGACCTCTGCGGCGTCAAATTCAAGTTCGTCTTTCATCTCACGCAAAGGTAATAAAAATCCGTGGAATCACAATAAAAAATCTATTGAAAAAACATATTTAAGCCGTGAATACAATCTGAAATCGTGCCCGATTGGAAACTGAGTCCATCGTCAGGAAATTATTACCAATTGAAAATGTAAAATTAACATTTTTTAACGGGGGGGGGGGTAAAATGCTGGTATTTTATTCCTATCTTTGCAAATAATTAGCTTTATTTGCAGACTTTATTTATAAGTGATTGTCAGCGACAGTGTTAAGAGAGATTATATAATTTGATAATCCAATATTTATCATATCCTTTTTTCATGCGAACACGAGTCCGCTTTTTTTATTATCCGATGATAATTGTAAATACTATATTGTGTCGATTTATTGTCATGTTATCTTTTCCGATTAAATATAAGTTGCGGTGCCTTACTTTATTCAGCATTGTGTTATCTTTTCCGATGTTTGCCCAAAACGTAGCTGTTAAGACGAATCTTTTGAGCGACGCAGCTCTGACACCATCTCTCGGTCTTGAAATCGGACTCGCGAAAAAATGGACGATTGATATTGACGGTCAGGTGAACTTCTGGCCTGTGGACGGCCATAAATGGGAACATATGCTCATTCAGCCTGAAGCCCGATATTGGTTCTGCCGTAAGTTCGCGGGACATTTCATTGGAATTAATGCAATCGGAGCCCAATACAATGTAGGGAATCTCGATCTCGGAGGATTGCATTTCCTCGGGACGGATTTCCGGAATCTTAAAGATTTACGCTATCAGGGCTGGGCTGCCGGCGCCGGCATTGCTTACGGCTATTCATGGCCTGTACACGCCCATTGGAATATTGAGGCCGAATTGGGTCTGGGGTGGCTTTATACACGTTACACTTCATATCCCTGCGCGAAATGCGGCAACAAAATCCGCAACCGTCACCCTCACAATTATGCCGGTCCTACAAAGGCTGCCATAAATATCGTCTACATTTTTAAATAAGGTATCGGTATGTATAAGAATCTGTTGCTGATTTTCCTGGTCGCCGCCTTCTCAGCCTCCGCCGGCGTCAATTCGTCGAAGTTGTATATCTCAGACCTCGCTGTGCTGAAATCAGAGGAAGCTATGACTGTCAATATGACTGTCTCACCGGCCGACTATAAAGTTAAAACCAATAATTTAGTAAAGCTGACTCCGATACTGATCGGTCAGAACGATACCCTGAGCTTACCTGCGGTGACAGTGGCCGGCCGCAACGCCTGGTATCATGAGGTGCGTAGCAACGCCGCCGATCCTATGTTGCTAAGAGCCGGGAAGAAGACAACCTTGGCCTATTCGGCAACAGTTCCTTATCAGGACTGGATGGCGGTATCGCGTATGGAGATCGTGTGCGACACGCTCAGCGAGTGCCGTTGCGATATTCGTTCCGGATCAATCTCTGTGGCCGAAATGGATTTTACTCCCAAAAACTATGAATCCGACAGTTCCACGTTTGCTTACATTGTGCCAACCGACACCATCGAAAAGATTTTCGATCTCTCGGGCAGTGCCAACATCGTTTTCAAGGTCAACCGAACCGACATCGACTGGAGTTATAAGTCGAACTATGCGGAACTTGACTCCATTCTGCGCACAATCGCGGTGGTGAAGGATAATCCCGATGCTACCGTCGAACAGATCATGCTTACCGGTTACGCATCACCTGAAGGTTCATATTCGAACAATGTGCGGCTGGCGAAAGGGCGCACCGAGGTGGTGAAGAATTATGTGGCGCAGCACTCTGATTTCCCTTCATCAGTGTACACCACATCGTATGTTCCCGAGGACTGGGAGGGTCTGCGCGCATGGCTGAGCACATCCATCGTTCCCGACAAAGAGTCTATAATCGCTCTCATTGACGATTCTTCGGTAGCTATCGAGAACAAGAATGATGTGCTCAGGAGCCGTTTCCCGGAACAATATGCTTTCTTGCTTGCCAATGTGTATCCTTCATTGCGACACACTGATTACCGCATTACTTATAAGATACGGCGTTATTTCGATGTGGCTGAGATCGCCACAGTTATGGCCATAAGTCCGCGTAACCTTAGCCTCAACGAATTCTTCCTGTTGGCTAACAGCTATGAGAAAGGCAGCCCGGAATATCATGATGTGTTCCTCACGGCCGCACGCATCTATCCCGATTCCGATGTCGCCAACCTGAATGCTGCGTTCTCGGCAATAAGTCAGAACGAGCTTAACAGTGCGCGAATGTTTCTCGGTCGTGTGGCTCCTTCTGCCGAGACAGCCTACGCATGGGGCATCATATATGCAAAAGAGGGCGACTATGATAAGGCTCTCGAAATGCTCAGGCAAGCACGCGACGGTGGAGCGGAAAACGCTGACGAGACCATCCGTCGCGTGACAGAGGCTTCGCGTCCCGGACAGGCTGTGCGTGTGTTATGATACTTGAAAATCAAATAAATCAATAATAATCACTTTAACGTAACAAAATGAAGAAATCACTTCTTTACGGAATGATGGCCACAGGCCTTCTTTTCACGGGTTGTAATTCTGACGACCCCGAAGTGCTGCCCGGCAATGAAGTGTCTGAGGTTGATCAGACCTTCTATGTCAGCATGCGTCTTGCAGGAGATGTCCCCGGCTCTCGCGCCGAAGGTGACGATACCACCCCCTCTTCCGTTCCCGTTTATGCGGATGGAACCGGAGACGAAAGCAAAGTCAATAACGCGTATTTCGTATTCTATGATGACAGAGGATATGTCATTGGCGATATTGTAAAGATCGACCTCGATGACACAAAATGGGTCACCAATACCGAGACCGGAACAGTCGAAAAATCATATAAATCAGTAGTGGCTGTCCCCGTTCGCAAAGGTGAGAAAAAGCCAAATAGGGTTATCTGCTACATCAACCCTATCGAACCCGGTACACTTAATGTAAACCTCAGCACGATCCAGACTGTCTCACGTCCCTTCGTGTATAAGACTTTAAGCGATAATTCGCTTTCATTCGCCATGAGTAATTCCGTTTACTATCCCGAGGGCGAAGCAGAAGATTCGGAGCCTCAGGTGGCTGTCGCAATTCCCAGCACTCAACTGTATGACACCGAGAAAGCAGCCGAGGATGCAGCCGATGCTGATAATTGCATTACAATCCATGTTGAACGCTATGCCACGAAACTTGGCTTTACCGTCAAAGAAGGTGCTAACCAAACCTACAAGACTGCCACGCGCGTCTATAATACTGACGGCTCAACAGCTGTAAAGACCGTCAACCTGAACTTCGTTCCCCAATACTGGGCGCTGAATGCCGAAGCGAATGAATCATATGTAATCAAGTCTTTCCGCGAGGAGTCGGCTGATGGTGTACTGTTGGGCGATAACTATAAATACGGCGTATTGAATGCCCGTATTAACCCGGCAGACCCTGCGGATTTTAACGGAGGCGTGCTGACAACCGGCGATTGGAATTGGAACAATCCTACTGATTTCCGTTCGTTCTGGGGAATGTCTCCCGCATACTTTACATCTCAGTATCCGGAAGTGTCATCTGACGTCATGGGGGATAACGCCCTTCAGGTAAATCAGAAGTATATTTCGTACAATGAACTCAGCACTCTCGGATTTTCAGTTATGGGAACTACCCCTGATTACGGTCCTCATTACTTCAAGGAAACTACCGTCGGGTCCATTGCCCTTAGTGCCGATAATCCCAACCCTGCCGCAGCGGTCGCATCAGTTATCTATGTAGGTAAATATAATGTAGAGGTGGACGGAACTACCTTTGAAAACACCGATTTCTATACATATCTTACCGGTAATGTTGATGGTGTGGAGGAAGATCGTCCGTATGTCTATTTCAAGAATGCAGAAAATTCAGCCGCAAGTGCAGTTCCCGGCGGCGAGAGCATGCTGAAACGGTTCCTGGTTCAGTGCGGAATACTTTTCAAAGGAACAGCCGATGCCGAAAATAAGATTTCTTATCGGGAATTCGATGTGAATAACACCGAAGATATGAACATTCTTGCAAGCAATCTGATGGTAAGTGAAATCAGCGATGCTGTTAAGCAGAATTACGACGGGAATACAGGTACAATGCTGAAACTCCAGAATAACGCACGTACTCTCCAGTTCAAGGCTATTCCTTCTGCAAACACCGGGATTTATATCCTCACCGGAAATGGTTACAAGCAGATCGTAAGCACCGTGACAGATACAAAGACGCAGGTAACTCTCACACAGGCTAACATAGCACTGCTCCGTAACGTAGGCATGTCTTATTTCTACAACAAGAGTCACGCCTACTTCAACATTCCGGTAAAACATCTCGGATGGTATCGTCGTGCTAACGATCAGATGAACTCTGCTGAACTTGATTGGAGCAAGGTTCGCGTCGGCGACTTCGGCATGGTCCGCAACCATAGCTACAGCGTGAATGTGACTAATATCATCGGTCTTGCCTCCGGTATCGGTGGCGATGATGTACCTATCGTTCCACCGGCCACTCCCAAAAACTGCTTTGTGGCTTACAATGTGAAGATTCTGCGCTGG
The DNA here is from genome assembly GCA_947175575.1 of uncultured Bacteroidales bacterium. GTDB lineage: Bacteria > Bacteroidota > Bacteroidia > Bacteroidales > Muribaculaceae > CAG-873. Next base: position 60,099 of record CAMWNG010000002.1, read on the forward strand.
GCGGTTGTTCCCACACAGGATGTTGTACTCTAAAAATACTCTCTGAAAAAGTCAGGGCATCCGGCGTGCCGGGTGCATGCCGGATGCCCTCGCTTTCTATGCACCACGCAACCACATTTCAGCATTTCTCATGCTTCATTTTAGTTTCATAAATAAATCAAGGCTTTCAGCAGTCATCGGTCTCGCCGCCATGGCTCTCAGCGGATGTTCCCTGCTTGAGGAGGATCTGCCCGCTTGTCCCGCGCAATTGCAGTTACAGTTTGTCTACGACTATAACCTGCTTGAAGCGGATGCTTTCGCATCCCAGGTTACGAGTGTAAATGTATGGGCTTTCGACCTTTCCGGAGCTTGTGTCTGGAGCGGGGTCGAGTCGGGTGAGTCGCTTAAAGATCCGAACTTCACCATGGTGACACCTCTTGGCGAGGGAACCTACGACTTCGTGGTCTGGGCCGGTCTTGACGGCAACAGCGATTTCGAGGTGGGAACATATACTCCGTCCGACCGCCGCGATCTGGATATGAAACTGAAGACAGAAACCAAAGATGGACTTAACATCAGTTCGTCGCAATTCAAAGGATTGTTTCACGGTACGCTTTCGAACATAACATATACGATTGACCCGATGAAACCGTCAATTCAGACAGAGACGGTATCACTCATTAAAGATACCAACACCCTGGCTGTGATGCTTCAGAACGAAAACGGACATGTTCTTGACTCCAAAGATTTCACGGTAAGCTTTTCTTATGCAGATTCATGGCTTGACTGGAACAATCAGGTCATGCCGACGTCTCCTCTGGTGACATACACTCCCTGGAGCATACTATATGGCGAGACAACTCTGGGTCCGGTTAACCGAGCCGAAGAGAATGCCGTTCGCTCCACACTCCTCTACGAACTTTCTCTCAGCCGCCTTATTCTCGGAGGCAACGCCTATCTCGACGTTTTCCGCAATACTGACGGCAAGAATATTATACATCTCCCTCTTATCGAGTTCCTCATTCTCGGCAAGGGTAACCGTTACAGCCATTTCGGTGATCAGGAATACCTCGACCGCCGCGACGATTTTTCAGCGATGTTCTTTATTGATGAAGATAATGACTGGTATATGGCCGCCGGAATTTACATCAACGGCTGGGCTGTGGTTCCTCCGCAGAACGAAGGCTTTTGATTCATGATCTGAAAATCCGTTCATTGAATAAATGAAATTATATATCCATCTGATACTGACGCTGTTGATACTTTCATCCTGCTCCCTGCTACAGGAGCCGGAAGTGCCATGCCCTCCCGCGGGTGATGGTATCATGCTGAGTTTCCGCATAAACACGCAGGAATCCGGTTTGCAATCCCGTGACGATGACCACGGTCACACGGAGGTTGAAAGCGAGTATCGTCAGTTCGAGGATGGAATTGACCTTCACGACATCGGAATGTTTATCTTCGCCAAGATGGCGGATGCTCCCGGCGAGGAGAAACTTATAGTCAAAGTTGTGGACATCGCCACAAGTTTTAAGAGTGACAATATGGAGGTATCCGGTGGCCCCGGATTCTATACTGTAAATATTACGTTGCTCCGACAGCAGCTCAACGATATACTCGGAACTGAGATAACACCCGCCGGAACCGCGCGAGTCCAATTCCGTATTCTGATGCTTGTTAACAGTTCAACAAAAGGAACGGGAGCAGGTGGTTCCCTGAGCCAGTATCGCTGGAACCGAATCGATGGGAATACATATTCGTCGATTATCGCCGACAATGACCACGGACTCGGTAGTTGGACATATACCATGGGATATCTCTGCAATTTTAACAACGAGAATAATATGGACGAACAAACGGAAAAAGCCTCGATTACCGACCTTTACCCGAATCCCACGGGACGTCCGTATATTCCGATGTTCGGGACGATGATACAAACAGTGTCGCAGTCGGTACTCTACAACAGCCGTCCGGATAACAGAGTTTTCCTGGGAGAGCTGGATATGCTTCGTGCAGTTGCCAAGGTGCGCGTAGTCGACAATATAGACAACAAGAACGCGGATGGATACCCGAAAATCGTAAATGCCGCCCTGATCGGCTCACAATCCTATCTTTGTCCCGTACCGAACGGAGCTTTAACCTACCAAAACGGAACACAGGTTCATACTCCTCGCCTTGCTAATCCGGAGTATGAAAGTAATGATATTAACAAGTTTACATATCGGCTTGGAGTTATGCCGGCAGCATGGACGGATCTTCCGCCGACAGCATACCGCGGTGAAATCTTCGCCGGATATATCCCTGAGATGGGTATATTTCATATCAATAATGACGTCAATCAGGGCCTACCTCTTTTCCGCATATCGGTGGCTATATCTAAAGATTCAGACGGAAAAGAGATTATTAAGCTGTACGAGGTGCCTATGACCGCCTACAGTGGCGAGAATTTCGAGTTTGGCAATGCTATCCTCCGCAACCATATATATACACTGTCTGTCAAACATGTGAATAATTCTGATCTTATTTTGAACGTGGCAGTGAAAGACTGGAGGACCATCTCTTACCAATATGAATATTAAAATAAGTCATATAATATCACTTCTGTGTTTCCTGCTGACATTCACAGGCTGTTCCGATGATATCGGTGTAAAACTTCCGCAAAATGAGACGGAAGCCCTCACTATATATGTACCTGTTGCAGGAAGATTCGATTCTCGTGATGCGGACGCCATCCCGGATGAATTGAAATATACATCTCTGACCTTTTTCGCTTTCCCGTCGGCAGGCGATCCTGTAATCGTTCCATTGCCTGTCGATGATTCTTCGCTCACGCTTACGGACATATATCGCCCTTATCAGATTGATCTTCCTGTCGGGTACTATCATTTCTATCTTGTAGCGAACGTGTTTGACGATGAGACCTCTATCCCTCAGGATGAGGAGACTCTGGCACGTGCGATATGGGAGTTGGCGGATGATTTCAATTGCTCGCTTCCTGCTTCTGGACTCCCGATGAGTGCTTCTCATACGGATTTCACGGCAGTCACGGCAGCCGGTACCCATGCGCTTACGTCAGATCCTTTCTATTACGACGGAAACGGCGGCACACTCTATGCCATCATGACTTTCCTATATGCCAAAGTGACTGTCGAGGCACGCGATGCCGCAGGAAACCCCGTTAACGTCTTGTCGCCAGAGTTTGACAATCTGTCATCCGCCGAACCCGTGTTCTTCAACGATTCATTTTCTTCATACGGAGCGCTGGCCCCAGTTAGTCCGGCCATGCCGGAGGGCGATGACATCCCGGAAGTGCTTACATTTTATATCCCCGAGCGTTATGTTACGGCTACCGCGGCAGCCTCTCAGTCTACGCTCTCGTTCACTATCGGTGACAAGGCCATAACCCTTCCGCTTGGTGAGACAGCGACTGATAATGCTGATGATGTCAATGTGATCCCCGCTCCCGACGCCCGGCGCAGCATCGTTCGCGGCACGCATTACAGGTATCTGTTGAATACCGTTGACCGTATCACGCTCGAAGTGGATGATTGGACTCCCGAGGGCGTCTCGGCGGCTTTACGCGGTCCTGTCTATCTGCATGTCGAAAAACAGGAATATGAGATTCAGGCGGGTGAAGAGACATCCATATGGTTTGAATCAGACGTGCCGAATGTTTATGTCAAGTCGCCAAAGTTCAACGAGACAGACCTTTACAGCTATTCGGTCGACCCCACAGCAGACACTATCCGGGTCTGGGTCAATCAGGACATCAAATCATCCGATTATGACCTGATTAAACAAAGCATTCAGGCCGGGGAGGGTAAATATGACTATTTCCACATCGTTGCAGGACCTATTCATAAGCGGATTTCGGTTACACCTCTCGTTCTTGACTATTTTCTGCGTGTCAATCCCCCCACGATTCCGATTGATGTAAAACTTCGTGTCGCCTCGGGTGAATACCACGGTACTATTCCCGTGTCGGTGCGCACCAATTATCCCGAACTGAAAGTAACGCTTGGCGAAGGATGGGATCTCATTCCGACAGATGAGACCGACGCACTTACCCTCAATGACGCCGATGGAGCTCCCGTGACATTGTCATCTGAAGCCCATGCCTCGGCGGGGTTGGTTTATTATTACCTGAATTTCAAAGGGCTTAATTCCGGCTATAAGTTCTGGAAAGACAACCATACGCTCATAATCAATGTCACGGGTATAGACAGCGACGGTACCGAACGTGAGACCGTTCCGGTCACGGTCAATGTCATTCCATCGATGCTGAATTATAAGATTCATTTCCGTGCTGTCGACGAAAATTGGGTATTGCCTCATATCTATGTATATCAATGTCTGGAGTTTCCCGGCAACTATAATCAGGTATGGAACGGATTTTCTCTTGCTTCCCAGCCTATCGGCTACCAAGAAGGACAGAATCGCTTTGCCGCTTTGGAGTATTCGTTTACCGGCGCTGTGGCTTTCCGCGGTTGGGATTATCTGATCAATCATGAACTCCTTTACAACGACAACGGCACCATGAAGCCTTTCGTTGGAAAGAGAGAAGAAGGCTTCTTTATGTTCGATGATGCCGGTTACGATGAATGGAGTCCAAAGGAAGCGACGTCCGAACGCTATAATTTTAGTATGGACTTTTGTAAAGATCATCGCGAATATATCTGCGAGGATCATGCAGATTTCCCCGGGAAATTCTGTCCTTATTGCGCATGGAGTAACCCGAGTATGAACCGTATTTGGGCTGGAATCATGATGAAGCCCGAAGGAAACGGCTGGTATGAGTTCGAACTTTCCGGAGTAGCTACCCCCGGCAAGGCTCTTATAATGTTCTCTGACAATCACGGCATCGATGCTGCGCCGGTGAACAATCAGTTCCCGAAGGGCAACACCGTCGGAATTCCGCTGTTTGACTATCCCTCGCGAGAAGGCTGGTTCGAATATAACGGTGATGTGGAAGATCGTGTCAATAATCAGTTCACTTCCGAGAAGCCTGCTTCGTATGATCCGGAGCCGATAAAGCCCGGTACCTACGCATTCCGTCTCTACTGGCCCGCAAACACGGGTATGGATATTATACATCTATGGCTTACCGGTGACTCGGATTACGGAGATGTATCAGGTAATTGGGGAGCTGCCAAGGATAAAGTTACCAAAGTCGGAGATTATTACTGTTACGATTTTACATGGAATATCTCGGTATCACAGGTATTGATGTTACATGCGATTATATTCAAAAACCAGGGTCAGGGGCAGGATAGATTCGATTACAGGACCTCTTGGCCGTTGTCGACGTTTTCACTCGCTTCTAACGGAAAATATTGTGCATATATCAAATCCACAAACGATTTTCGCTCGCCGCTGATTCCAGGAATCCCCGACGGAGCAAATTGATAGTTATGATTAACAGATTCCTGACATATTTTATTGCGGTCATAGCTGTGCTTTTTGTCGGCTGTTCCGATCCGTTCGATGTCCCTCCGGTAAGCGAAATAGGTTCCGATGGCACCGTGACGCTTACCTTCGACATTCCTGCTGTAACGAAACATTTGTCGCGTGCCACAGAAGTCGATCCCGAGTTTGAGGTCTCCGATGTCTCGCTTCTCGTTTATAACGGATCTTCCGAAAACGTATCGGCATCGCAGTCGGCGTTGATAACTGTCGACGGCCCGAATTCAGGCTCTGACAAACTCGAATATATAGGAAACAATCAGTATCGCCTTTCATTCAAACTGAAACAATCCCTGAGGCAGGAGTCTGATCTGAGATTCGTTTTCATAGCCAATAGCCCTGTCACAATCCCGTCCGATGCCACTTACACACAACTGAAAGAGATAACACCGACCACTGTCGGCGTATCGGGAGCATATGTGATGTGCGGCGAAGCATCCATGCCGGATATTCTCGGCGGAAACACAGTCACGCTGAGGCGCAACGCCGCAAAGGTGTCTGTTGCATCCGCAGATGAAACGCCCCTTAGTTATCCCTTCGCGCTTTTCGGCGACGCCACATCAAGTTCGGTTCTCGCGGCCGTGAACGGAAGTACAGGCGAATCGGTTGCTCCGTCTTCTTATCCCGACGATGTTACGGATTCCGCCGCACGAGTCTTTCATCCTACAGCTAACGGCGAGAGTGCCGGTCTTATCGGCGGCCAGTGTTTCTTGATCATAAAGGCGCCCTTCCAAGGCACGGAGTATTTCTATCGTCTTGATTTCGTACGGAATGATGATGACGGTAATCCTCAGTATATCTCGCCTCTTTCCAACCATTGGTATCAGTTCTTGATTACTGAGATTACAGCTCCCGGATCTTCCTCACCGGCTGAGGCTGTGCTGCATCCTGCGAACGGAGTAGAATATGAGATTCACGACCACTCGCCTGTGTCATTCAATATGACCAGCGACGGCTTTCGCGAGCTTGGAGTGAGTCATACACTTGAATACACCGGAAATGTCACACCAGACGGATCCTGGAGCGATATGGAGCTGTATATCAAGCTCTTCTCTAAAAATGCAACCGAACTGCCCCCTGTTACCGGTGTAGCCGCTCTTGTCGCTGTTGCAGATCCATCATGGCTCGAATTATCCGCGCCTGAGGTTGTCAACGATCCTGACATTGTAGGGGCGGACAGAGACTCGGGTGACCACAACGACCCCGGTGTTGTCTATCGATTGAAACTTCGTTTCAATCAGAGCAGCATGATAGGCACTCTGTATAATAAGATAACGGTTAAGTGGCTCGGGTTGGAGCGAGAGATCCCTGTGGTGTGGATCCGCGAGTTCGACGGTTCGGCCGTTACATCCGCAGCGCTTGAAATCAAATACGGTGGCACGGATAATATCTCCGATTACTGGGCATTTCTCAGAAGTACCGATGATCCGGAGAATCTTGAATATCCGGCCGGTAATCTTTGGGGAATTCAGCCCGCGGCGAACAACGGTAAGGTTCGCAATCAGGGATTCCATTTTCCGGTCATGTATGGTTCGGGCACATCATACGCCCAATACAAATACACGCTTACTTTCGATAAGGGTAAGTTTGAAAATCTTACAGGATACACTTCCGAGGTCACGGTCTCCGGTGATGTGGCGGGCGTGACACATTCGGAGTCATCGGGTTATCCGCTGACTGTCACTTTGGAACGTCCGGGTCGGATCGGTATGTCTGATTATGGTTACACTACGGGGAGCCTGAACGTAAAGATTTCGTTCTCCGACGGTACATCCGAGACATACTCGTTTGACCTTTATCACACCGGGTTCTTCCACCGGGACAATCAGACACATCGAATGGATGAACAGGATAGACTAAATTATTATTACTATGAGGTCGTGCCGGTGCTTATCGACGGACGGCGCAGATATATTCTCGATCGAAATCTCGCCGCCAAATCAGCCGAGATGTACGTACGCGACTCTGACGGCTCCACTGCCATGGGGAATCCGGCGGCTGCCGGCGGCTATTTCATCGTGGCTTATCAGCAGCGCGAGAACAACGGTGCAAACAGTTATAAAGACCCGGTGATGTTCGACGATACGACAGATCGGGTATCACCACCAGGATACATGGTTCCGCAAAAAAGCGCTTGGGACGGTCTGCGCATTTCGACATCGTTCCACACCGAAGCCGTTGGAAGGTATTTTCCTGCATACTATGATACCGGGGTACCGACAATCGGGAATGTATATTTCCCGAAATCAATGATGATGGTCAACGGAGCCATGACAGGCGAATCACGTTCCGGATATTATTGGACCTCGACCGCTGCGACCGGTACGGAAAAAGAAGAAATCGGAAAGTGGCTGGATATGTTTGTCCTCACGGGCAGTTCCACATCATTCTCCAACGGATGTGTGTGGCTCGACAATAACCCGGTGGCTGCCTATGGAGCCTCTGTCAGGTGTATAAACATTGCATCGGATCAATCCGAAGTGAAGCGCACCTCTTTCAATGTGTCCGGAGCGACCAATATTTTCCTTTATACCGAGACGGACGGTCAGCGGACATCGACCACCACATGGCCCGGTCATGCCATCGGTAATTATGCCACGATGTCCGAAGGCCGTTGGTTCGGATTCTCATACGAATCAGCCCAGTTCTATCCCGAAGATCTCTACGTTATATTTAATTTCGTGGATAAGGATGGCACAATTTACACATACAGTCAAGACGAGACCGGAGCTACTCAATACACCAAAGATATAGCTCCTTCACAATGCTATGGCTGGAAAGTCGTCGGCGACACCAATCCGGCAATTGTACCTTCGCAGGGCTACACGACTGTTGACGGTGTAGGCTTGCTTCCGGCAGAGGTGACCGAGCTTCAAAATTGGTGGCGTTGCGGCGAGGACGCCTCAGGAAAAGGTTTTGTATACGATTATAAGGATGGTCTGAAATTCAGAATTTTCTGGCCGGAGTGGAAAACTCAGACATTCTACGTCAATTTTAATGGCAAGAATATCTACAAGGCATCGGGAGGCAATACCGGCCATGTGTTCGGATGGAACTCATATACCATGTCGGCAGGAGAATTCTCACTGATCTATCAAGCCGGTTACGACGGTTTTAGTCCTATAGCTAATGGAGCGTTGAATACAATCTTTACCACTACAGATCTGATAAATTCTGCGTATATCAATAATAATAATGTGCTTGTACCTCATACTGAGCCGGAAGACCTTCGGGTGGTCAATGACCGTATAAATCCAATTCCATCAGGATACCGCCGTATTTATATGGTTAATAACTCCAAGTGGAACAATCCTCATCTTTGGTATTGGAGACGCCAGAATGGCAGTGATTATTCCTATGGAAACACTTGGCCGGGACCAGCGATGATTGGCGTCACCGATTGCGATAACTGGTTGTGGTATTACGATATTCCTGATGATGCCAATTGGATAATTTACCATAATCAAGGTGGAACCGGTAATTCCGGAGATACCCAATTGACCGAAGGCTTGCTTTCGGAAACTTTCTATAACTGATATTGGATCATAGAGACATAGAACAGCCGCGCGTTCCACTCCGGACGCGCGGCTGTTCTAATTTTTTTCAGTGTAGATTATCGCATGAGAATCAGTGCCGAAACGGGAGCTACGGTCATCTTGCCGCCTTGAGCCTTGCTAAGGCCCTCGGCCTTGATGGTGCCGTCTTCCGCCACAACAGTCCAGTCTCCTTTGGGAACTTTTACCTCACGTGCTTCGTCTGCGCCGTTGAAAATCACCTTGATTTCTTTTGCGGAATCGCCGTTGGCGTTATTCTTGATGGAGTAGGAGAGGAGGTTCGGGGTGTCCTTGGTGTCGTCGAAGACAAGGTTTTTTGCTATGTCTTCGGCAGAAGTCATGCGGAAGGCGGGATGTGCCTTGCGGAGCGCGATCAGTTCGCGGTAATAGTTGAACTGGTCGGCATTGGCGTGCTTGAGGTTCCAGTCGATGGCGTTGATGGAGTCGGGCGACTTGTATGAGTTGTGTACGCCTTTCTTGTTGCGGAAGATTTCTTCGCCGGTCCACATGAACGGAGTGCCCTGCGACGTAAACACTATAGTCTGAGCCAGACGTGCTGCGCGCTGACGTGCAGCCTCGTCGGCCTCGGGCATCGAGTGTGCGAGTTTGTCGGTGAGCATCAGGTCGTCGTGGCAGCTCACATAGTTTATGATCATCTCAGGCGAGGTGGCATAGGGGAATTTGGAGTTGTTACCCTTGGAGTAGTCCACCTGAGGGTGAGCTGTCGCTGCTACGATACCGATCTTTACGGTCTCTTCGTTGCCGGGCTTTCCGGTGGCGAAGCCACGGTCGGCAGCGTTGGAGTAGTGGCCCTTGACAGCGTCTCGGATGTCGTCCGAGAAGACCGCGATGCCTTCCATCTTGCTCACATTTTCCTTCAGCGCGCGGCGTTCGGGAGCCAGTGGCGAATCACCGGCTGTCCATCCTTCGCCGTACACAAATATCGAGGGGTTGATCTTTTTCAGTTCGGCAGCCACACGGTTCATTGTCTCTGTGTCATGAATGGCCATGAGATCGAAACGGAAGCCGTCGATGTGATATTCATCGGCCCAGTATTTCACAGAGTTGACTATGTAGTCGGACATCTGCTGACGGTCCGAGGCGGTCTCGTTGCCGCAACCGGAAGCGTCAGAGTATGTTCCGTCGGGGCGGTGACGATAGTAGTAGCCGGGAGCGGTGAGCGAGAAGTTCGAGTCGTCATTGTTGGCTGTATGGTTGTACACCACGTCCATCACTACGCCTATACCTGCGTCATGCAGCGCTTTCACCATCTGCTTCATCTCGGTGATGCGTGCGGCGGGATCAGCCGGGTCGGTGGAGTAGGAACCTTCCGGTGCGTTATAGTTGTAAGGATCATAGCCCCAGTTGTACTGGTTGGCGGGCAGGTTGGCTTCATCCACTGAATTATAGTCATACGAGGGAAGGATGTGTACGTGGGTCACACCCAGCTCCTTGAGGTGGTCGATGCCTGTGGCCTGGCCGTAATCGTTGGTGGTGCCCGGTTCGGTCAGTGCAAGGAATTTTCCCTTATGCACGATGCCCGATGAGGGGTGTATGCTGAAATCGCGGTGATGCATTTCGTACAGTACGGCGTCGGTGATATGGTCAAGCACCGGACCGCGGTCTTCGGCCCAACCGTCGGGGTCGGTAGCATCGAAATCTATGATGGCGGCGCGCTGTCCGTTGGTTCCCACAGCTTTTGCCCACACACCTGGTGTTTCGGCAAGCCATTTCCCGTTATGTTTTATCGAGAAAGTGTAGAATTTGCCGTAGAGGGGTTCAGCCACTCCGGCCCGCCATGTTCCGCGGTCGCCGCGATGCATTTCGAGAGTATCGATTGCAGCCGTGTTGCGGTCGGTGGGATAGATGAAAACACGGGCAGCCTGTGCTTCGGGCGACCAGAGGGTGAAACGTGTGCCTTCGGGGCCGACAGTCATTTCCAGATCGGTGCCGTCGTAAGCGGGCCATGAATCGAATTTAGCATCGGGGTTCTGCGCTGCGGCGCACAAGGATGAACCGCCCAGCAGGGCAGCTGCCAGAATTGTGGTTATGTTTTTTGTCATAATCTTTAGGAAGTGTGTTTTGTCAGTTCGGTATGATATAAGTAAACATTATGTTTACATTTAAAAACGAATCACCATCGGATTGTTTTTACAAAGTTACAATAAAATCTCCGTAAAACCAAATATGGAATCTGTGGATTAAAATTATGACATGGCATTTATTCCAAATTTATATTCTTTTCGGGATATTTCACGTACTTTCACCAATTTTTTTGGAAAATGTTTGTGCTACTCTGCACAATTGCGTACTTTTGTCGCACAAAAGATCTTTCGTAAAGATCAATAAACAATCTAATCATTTCATTTCCATATTCAATGAAGAAATTCTACCTTTTGGCTCTGGCAGCCGTTGTGACATTCGGTGCCTCCGCCCGCTTCGCCCAGACAGAAAATTTCTCTGTCAATGGTAAAAAGCACTTCAAGTCGACCCTCACCGAACTTTCAGTGACCGAAACATTGGCCAAGCCAGCCAAAGCTCCTACAGCCGGTGCAACCCTCGCCGACTATGAAGGTATATACACCTACCAATGTGAGTGGGGGCTCTCACAGGGGTACGCCCCTGAAACTCTCGAACTCACCGTCACCGATGCCACCACCGGTGAGGTTGAAATCGCCGGTTTCCCTCAGGACTATGTGGTAAAGGGTACTCTCGATCTCAAGGCCGGGACGCTTTCGCTGCCTAATATGCAGAATCTTGGCACTGACTCCAACGGTGATGTCAACTACTTCTATCTCAAAGCATTCAAGCCGGACTATTCAGACATCATTGCCGGCGCAACATCGGCTAAAGCCGCTGTGGGCACCATCAACGGCAAAACCATCACATTCCCCGAAGATGAGATATGGGCCATCGGTGATCCCCGGCAGGAAGATCTCGGCTACTGGTTCCTCACCCTCGCAAACGTGATGATCTACGGCGTTCCCGATCCCAACGAAGGTTGGGAAGACTGGGGCGAAGCTACCTTCCAGGACGGATGGGTGCTTCCCGCATTCGGCATCGACCAGACTAAGACAGAGAATCACTATAAAGTCGCCATTCAGAAGAGCACTGTCTACGAAGGCACTTTCCGTCTCGTAAATCCCTACTACGGACATTGCCCCGCAGCTCAGTACAACACTTCCAAAAAGGCGGGTTACATTGAATTCGATGTTTCTGATCCCGACCACGTTTACTTCATTCCCCAGGGAGCCGGGTTCGCCAATGCCGAAATAGGTCTGAGCGAAATATACTGCTTCAACACGCTTACTTACTATTGTATATATTACCAGATGGAACCTGCCAATGTTGTGGCCGCGCTCGGTGACAAGCTGAAATACTCAACTTATAAGAACAATGTGCTCACCGTGCCATATTATTATGATCCTTCTACCAATCAGAACGGCGAAGTATTGGGTTGGGTCAACGACGCATGCTTCGGTGATCAGGAAGATCCCGTAGGCGGATATTGGTGGACTGATGAAAATGATGAAACCGTCAGCATGGAGACCAAAATCTTCTTTGACGCCACCAAGGCAGGTGTTGAGGATATCGCAGCTGATGCTCCCGCCGGTGCCAAGGAATATTTCAATCTGCAGGGCGTGCGCGTGGCAAATCCCTCCGATGGTGTCTACATTGTGCGTCAGAACGGTAAAGCAACCAAAGAGTATATTCGTTAAATAGTTACTCAAGAATATCAGCATAGGGGCTCCGGGTTCGGTTGAATCCGGAGTTCTTTGTTTTTCTATACAAAACAGCTAATATTTTGGTTATAATGTCCTATTTAGGAAATATCGGTCATTTTGTTGGCAAAATGTTTTGGAGGATGGGGTTTATTGTGTACTTTTGCCACTGAAAACGGGATACAGAAAAACCAACGCTAACAAACTACCTCAATAATCAATTTCTATGAAGAAATTCTACATCTTAACTCTGGCCGCTCTTATGACTCTCGGAGCCGGAGCAGCCACCACCGGACTCAAGACCCTTTCCGGCAAGTCGTTGCGCAACGAAATGCGTTCAGCACTTTCTGAAAAGATCTGTCACAAAACCGTGGATCTTGAAAAAACTGTCGCACCTCTTCTTAAATCGAATTCACGTGCTGAAGCAAAATATACGATTGAAGGTGATTATAATCTTTCAATCGGTGACTATTATTTTCAGAACAGTGTAGGTCCGATGGACGTTGACGCAACCATTACTAACAACGGAGATGAAACAGTCGCTATGTACTCTGACGTGTTCATGAGCGTCGTAATAGCTGATTATAACGCTGCTACGGGAAAACTGTCCTTCATGCCTGAGGATCTCGGTCCTGTCGAGCTTAACGACGGAACAATTCTCTATGCCCGCTTCGAACCGGGCTATTACGATGCTGCGGCCAAAGCGGTGGTAAGTGCTCCTTTCTCCGCCACTTTTGACTCTTCGACCGGGGTGATCTCTTTCCCGGAAGACCATAACTTCGGCTGGGCAGCTTACACAGATAAAGGCTGCACAGTCCTGGCCGGCTATCTTGAGATTTTCGACATGATCGAAATGACCAGCATCGAAAATGTTGATTCCAATGAAGGTTGGGAAGATTGGGGCGAGGCTACTCTCCAGGATGGCTGGGTACTCCCTGCATTTGACGTAGACCAGTTTGATGAAACCAACTGGTATAAGGTTCCCATTCAGAAAAGCACGGAGTTCGAAGGTATGTTCCGCCTTGTAAATCCTTATCTCGGACATTGCCCCGTGGCAAAGTATAACAGCAATACCAAAGGCGGCTATATCGTTTTCGACATTTCCGATCCTGATCATGTTTTCTTCGATGTCGTAAAAGCCGGTTTCACTAACGCAGAACTCGGAGTCGGCGACATCTATTGTTATAATACACTTACTTGGGCTGCAATATATTATGGCGTGACACCGGTGCAGGTGGTTGAGGAAGTAGGCGATGAGATTCCTTATTCGACCTATAGCGCCACAGAAAAGGTACTCACACTTCCGTGCGTTAAAACCGCTACAGGTATTGAATCGGATGCATGTTTCGGTATAACCGGTGCAACCGACGCCGGATACGGATGGCAAGATGCTAACAAGAAACCCCAGAATATGGAAACAAAAATATTCTTTGATGCTTCCAAAGCAAGCGTTTCCGACGTTATCACAGAAGCCACCGAAGGTGTCAAGGAATATTTCAACCTTCAGGGTGTTCGCGTAGCCAATCCCTCAACCGGTGTATATATTGTGCGCCAGAGCGGAAAAGCGACTAAAGAATTCGTCCGCTGATTAATCACGGCTATTGAAATACACGGCCTCGGATTTCATGAATCCGAGGCCGTAATACGTAATTTAAGATCTGAATATGTTAGTCAAAACAGCGAATAAATTGGATTGAAAAGATTATTTAACGACACGAATGTATTTTATTGGCAAAATGTTTGGGAATATCTGTAATTATGTGTACTTTTGCCATCTAAAATCCGAGATAAGTAAACTCAGAAAACAAATTCAAATCCACCAATAAATTATTTCTATGAAGAAACTTTACACTTTGGCTCTTGCCGCAGTTGTGGCACTCGGTGTAAACGCAGCGGCTCCGCAGCAGCTTAAGCACACCGACGGACGTGTGAAGCAACCCGCAAAGAAGACCATGGTTGCTGAAAATGCCAAGTCCGACGCACTCAAAGTTCAGTCTCGAGCAGAAGCTACATCCACTGAAGGAATCAGCGGCGACTATGTAATCACAATTTATGACTGCTACTTCGGTCAGGAGAGCGTCGGATTGTATGATTGCCGAGGCTCAATCGTTGAAAACAATGACGGGACAATCACTCTCGACTCTGAGGATTTCCCCTCAGCAATCAAGGCCGATTATAATGCTTCCACCGGAGAAGTCACTTTTAAGAACATCGATCTTGGTAAGGTTACTGTAGAGGGCGCGACATATTATCTGCGCTTCGAGCCGGGTATATATGTAGAAGATGCAACCGGCAAAGGCACAATAAAGAATGAAAGCTATTCTGTAAAATACGATGCAACAGGTCGCTTTATCTCTTTCCCCGATGACCATAACTTCGCATGGGTAGCTTACAAAGAGTCGACCTATACAACTGCTGTGGGCTATTTTGATCTCTTCGATGTAATCGAGATTATGGCTGCCGCCTCTGAAGAACCCATCGATGAAGAACAGGATGGTCAGTGGAAATATGTCGGTGAGGCAACTTTTATTGACGCCTGGGTTATGCCTTGCTACACTATTGAAGATAAATCGATCGATCCCAACGACTATCCATACAAGGTAGAATTGCAGCGGAACATCGCTAATCCTGACCTGTATCGTCTCTGGAAGCCTTATACCACAGAGAATTGTCCTATGCTTGCTTTCAATAACTCCAAATTTAATGGTCAGATAGTATTCGATATTTCAGATCCGAATCATGTTATCGTAAAACCCGGTTTTCCTGCCGGTTTCAATGATGGCTCCGGTGAAATGTATAACTTCAACCTCCTCGGATGGCAGATCTGGATGTTCGGAGACAGCTATGATCCCTCATACCTTCCCGGTATTATAGATTTTATGGCAGATAAAGGTCAGCCCTTCGCTACCGCCAAAGATGGTGTTGTAACGGTTAACCGCTCTGTATTCGATGTCAATGCTTCATGCAGCAAGGCTTACACATGGCAGAACCCCAGCACATACGTGTCAAAAATCATCTTCCCCGAAGGTGGTGTTGAAAGCTCGCTTGTAGATGCCGAAGGCTCTGTTAAGGAATACTTCAATCTTCAGGGCGTTCGCGTTGCCAATCCTTCCAACGGCGTATATATCGTGCGCCAGAACGGCAAGGCCACAAAGGAATACGTTCGCTGATAACAGCGAATTCTACCCGATTCACAAAGTAGAATAAAAACAATACCGGCGAAGCGGAACGATTTAGTTCGGCTTCGCCGGTCCTGTTTCGAGACAGTGGCTTACCCTTGTCCTTGTGAGTTGGGACGAACAATCCCCGGAGCTGTGTTAAGGCGGCGGACAAAGACGTGGTGCCCATCGTTCAGCTCAATAGCCCCGTCTGTCAGACGTATATTAGTGGAGTTGATGTCGAGGCCGGCCGGTAGAACGATAATTCCGCGCACTCGCCCGTTCTGGTCAAGAATCTGCAGACCGGCAGATGTTACGATCCATAGATTGCCGCCACTGTCGAATGTCATTCCACCCTTGGCCAGCACACGTCCGTCGATCGAGTGCAGCCAGTAGAAAGGTTGGGTGTACTTTTCCGATCCATCAACGTCAATGATGCTCTGGAGCAAAACATTCGATTCAGGTTCGACAGTGACACGCAACCCTCCGCCCGGATAGTCGGCAGTTGCTTTGACCTCATCCGCACGGTCTGTCAAAGTTTTTTCATTCCAACTCTGACCGCTCACTAACAGCGGTGCGAGGAAATCATTCCCGGTAGGATTCGGTGCTACGGGCGCACTGTAAAGCCACTTGACGGTCTCCGGAAATATCTCCGTTGCCCTGCGAACGCTGTGGCCTCCTTCGGCCCAGTCGAAGGAGCAGTCGTATCCGGCGAATTCGAGTGCCGAGGCCAGCATGCGGTTAGCCTCATACCAGGAACCGAAGAGCGGATTCCATGTGTCGGAGAATCCGTCCTGAAGGAAAATTTTCAAAGGCTTGGGTTCTGTCTTGCGCACAAGAACCTGAAGCTGCTCACCGCCACGCATCGGCACGAACGTACCGCAGCCGATGAACACCTTGCCCCACATATCAGGGCGATGCCAGGCGGCGTTGAACGCGGCGATACCGCCGCTTGATAGGCCGAAGATCAGATGGTCGGCGGCATCATCAGTCCAATTCACTTCGGTGCCGTCGGCGAATCCATGCTTTCTGACAGCAGGGAGTACCTCTCGATCAAGGAATTCGGCGAAACGATCAGTGATCGCGTCGAATTCGTTCGAGCGGTTATATCGGAGCACACTGCCGCTGACCGAGTCACGAATAATGCCGGGTTGCAGATAGACCCCGACAACCGGACGCAATTCTCCCGCAGCGGCGAGCGAGTCGAACACTTGTGGAGCGCGGCACAAAATTCCGTCCAGTCCTACATAAAGCAGAGCCGTGGAGTCGGGACGGTAACCGTCAGAGAGTGTCAGAATGACTTCATGTGTCGTGCCGGGATATATTTCCGAATTGGCGAGAGTGAAGGTTTCGGTGCGGTAAGCCGTAATAGCACCTGTAACCGAAAGTGCTGTGACAGCGGCCAGAATGCGAGTATTTTTCATGAAGGTGGAAGATTGAGCATATCGTCAAGCACCTGTACTGCCGTTCCGATTTCCTTGACATTAAGAATCGAGAACGAGTTGCGAACCGATTCGGTGCGGATCTTGACACGGCGCGGATGCAGACTGAGATATGAGAGTACGCGTCCGAACATCGGCGACTTATAATAAGCCTCGTTCGACTGGTCAACAAAGTAAATATACATCACGCCGCCTTTTAGATTAACTTTCTCGATTCCGAGTCGGCGTGCGAGGCGCCGCAGACGCGGAACCAGCAGCAGAGCTTCGGTTTCGGGGGGAATCGGGCCGAAGCGGTCGCGCAGGCGTTCAGCGAAGGCTTTCACAGCGTCTTCACGTTCAAGCGAGTCAAGCTCCTGATAAAGCGAGATTCGTTCAGAAGCCTGGGGTACATATGTGGCGGGGAGCAGAAGTTCCATGTCGGTCTCGACTACACAATCGGCCGCGAAGTCGTCGGAGGACGTGACGTCGTTTTGCGCCGCGGGCATGTCGGCGAATTCTTCGGCCCGCAGTTCCGTAACGGCCTCTTTCAGAATTTTCTGATATGTTTCGTAACCGAGGTCGGCAATGAATCCCGATTGCTCGGCACCCAAGAGATTACCGGCTCCCCGGATATCGAGGTCCTGCATGGCGATGTGAATTCCGGAGCCGAGGTCGCTGAACGATTCGATGGCCTGCAAGCGCCGACGGGCTACCGGTGTGAGCGGTCGGCCGGGGGGAACCATAAGATAACAGAACGCTTTGCGCGAGCTACGACCGACACGACCTCGCAGTTGGTGGAGTTCGCTCAGACCGAAGTTCTGTGCATTATTGACGATGATGGTATTCACGCGCGGCATGTCAATACCGCTCTCGATGATGGTGGTGGACAGTAGCACGTCGTAGTCGTGTGCGGCGAAGTCCACGATGGTCTTCTCAAGCTGTTCGGGAGGCATCTGTCCGTGTCCCACGGCTATGCGTGCGTCGGGAACGAGACGGCGTATCATCGATTCGAGTTCATAGAGTCCCTCGATGCGGTGATTCACGAAGAACACCTGTCCTCCGCGTGCCATTTCGAAATTTATGGCCTCGCGGACGGTGTCGTCATCAAGGGCAGCCACCGTGGTCACGATAGGATAACGGTTTGGCGGCGGAGTGTTGATCGAACTGAGATCGCGCGCACCCATAAGCGAGAACTGGAGTGTTCGCGGAATCGGTGTAGCACTCATCGTCAGTGTATCCACATTCACTTTGAGCTGTTTGAGTTTCTCTTTGACAGCCACACCGAATTTTTGCTCCTCATCGACGATCAGCAGTCCGAGATCCTTGAACTTCACAGTCTTGCCGATGAGTTTATGAGTGCCGATGATTATGTCGATCTTTCCTGCCTCGAGGTCGGCGAGAATTTCTTTGGTTTGCTTGGGCGAACGTGCACGAGAAAGATAATCTACTCTCACGGGAAAATCTTTCAGACGGTCGCGGAATGTGTTGAAGTGCTGATAAGCCAGCACGGTGGTGGGCACGAGTACGGCTACTTGTTTGCCGTCGACTGCGGCCTTGAAAGCCGCGCGGATAGCCACTTCCGTCTTGCCGAACCCTACATCGCCACACACCAGTCGGTCCATCGGGCGGTCGCTCTCCATGTCGGCTTTTACGGCTTGAGTGGCCGTGAGCTGGTCAGGAGTGTCCTCATAGATGAACGAGGCCTCGAGCTCTTCCTGCATATAGGAGTCGGGCGAGAACGCGAATCCTTTCTGTTCGCGGCGTGCGGCGTAGAGACGTATGAGGTCGCGGGCGATGTCCTTGAGTTTACTTTTGGTGCGTTCCTTGATCTTGTTCCACTGACCTGAACCGATACGGTTGAGCTTGGGAGGCACACCTTCTTTTCCGCGATATTTCGCAAGTTTGTGCAGGGCGTGGATGCTCACCATGATGATGTCGTTGTTCTGATAGACGAGCTTTATCATCTCCTGAGTGCGTCCGCCGACGTCTGTGCGCAGCAGTCCTGCGAATTTTCCCACCCCGTGGTCAACGTGCACCACATAGTCTCCGACTTCCAGCGCGTTGAGCTCTTTGAGAGACAAGGCCACACGGCCACTACGTGCGCGGTCGCTTCTGAGGGTGTATTTGTGAAAGCGGTCGAATATCTGATGATCCGTGAAGACGCAGACGCGTCCCGGATGGTCAACGAATCCTTCATGGAGAGTTCCGTCAACCGGAGTGAATGCAATATTGTCACCGCGATCCTCGAAAATGACACGCAGACGCTCGAACTGGTGTGGATTGTCGCTGAGTATGCAGATGCGATACCCGTCGGCCGTCAGCTTGGTGAATGTCTCGGAAATCAGATTGAAATTCTTGTGGTACAATCCTTGTGGCGAACAGTCGAAATCAATCGATGCTTTTGCGTCCGGAGCATCCGGTGCAGCCGTAAAAGTCAGGCGTGGAAAAGTCATGTAAAGCCGTTCGAATTCGTCAGGATTCACCACACGCTCCATGGCGTTGGTGTCCACTTCGGCTGTTTCGGCGGTGATGGTCGCGCTGACCGACAGTTTTTCTCCGGCAATCGCGCGAATACGATCCACCACAGAGTCGGGACGGCGTACTATCATGAGGGTGTCGGGAGCGATGAATTCCAATAACGAGACTCCCCCGGGGCGCTGTTCGACATTTGCGGTAATGGTTACGCTGTCGAGCCGCTGCGCGCTGAGCTGGGTCTCGGTGTCGAAGGTCCGGATGGAGTCTATCTCATCGTCGAAGAAGTCGATTCGATACGGCAATTCGTTGGAATATCCGAAAATGTCGACGATGGAGCCCCGGACGGCGAACTGTCCAGGCTCATAGACATAATCGACTTCCGAGAACCCGAGTTCACGGAGTTTTACCTCAAGTTGCGACAGACTATGCGACGATCCGTTTTTAAGCGATATTGTTCCGGCCGACATTTCCTCGCGTGACGCGACCTGTTCAGCCATAGCCTCAGGATATGTGATGACGAAGCGCAGGTCCGGATCATTTTCAAGACGGGCCATAGCCTCTGTGCGCAAAATCACAGCCGGAGGATCCGGTTGTCCGTACCGGATGTCGCGTTTGTAACCCGAGGGCAGCACGGCAAGCGCCTCCTCACCCAAAAGACGGGACAGATCGTGATACAGATATCCTGCGTCATCGGCATCCGCTCCGATGATTATGGCCGGCGACTTCCCTCGAGGCAGCCCGGCGATGGCCATGGCGGCCGACGAACCGGCCAGACCGCATAATGCAACCGGAGCCTTGGCACAGTCCTTAACCAGTTTCTTTAACGCTTTGGAACGTGCCGGCGAATTGAAGTCCGCCAACAGAGTGGCAAGAGTTATCCCGCTCATTTCTTAGATGAATTGAGTATCCCTTCGACGCGTCCGGGTGTGAGGAGCACAGCGCGGGCAGAATCGACATCGGCATCATATCGCAGGCTTCGGCGAATGAGGTCTGCTTCGGGGTAGTAACGCTGGCTTATCTCAGCGTCAAGCAGCCTTAAAATATCCGTGCGATTGAATTCGAGGTCGTTGTCTATATTGTGTTGCAGGAGTTCGCCGAGGCGGTCGAGCAGGGCGGTGACGGAGTCGGATTCCATACCTTCAGCCCGGGAGGCTTCACGAAGATATTTGATACCGCGCTCGGTCATTTTGTCATATATGAGGTTTTTGGGCTTTACGAAAGTCTTGAAATCGTTGAACACCGAGTCGGTAACTTCCCAAGCATCCGCATCTGCGATCGAAGGATTTGTCTGGCGGAAACGGTTGGCATAGTCATACACCACGTTCTGCTCCTCAAGGGCATATTCGAGCATTGAGAAAGTGGTGTCGGAGACAGTGACGTCGGGAGTGATACCTCCACCGTCGCGCACTTCGCGCCCTTTAGATGTGGCGAACACGTTCGTGAGGCTGTCCGGTGTGCGTGTCGGGCGTCCGTCAGCATCGCGGTGCGAATAATCAAGTGCCTGGATCAAACGTCCCGAGGGGATGTAATAGCGTGCCATGGTAAGTTTCAGCAGGGCGCCGTCGGGCAGCTGACGCGATGTCTGTACCAATCCTTTTCCGAAAGAGCGTTCGCCTACGATAACCGCGCGATCAAGGTCCTGAAGACTGCCGGCTACAATTTCGGATGCCGAGGCTGTGTTACGGTTGGTGAGAATAACCAATGGAAGATCAGGTGCTATGGGTTTGGCGGCAGTGCGGTAGACCTTCAGAACACGTCCGTCCGTACCACGGGTGCGCACCACTTCCGTACCTTTCGGCACGAAGAGTCCCGCGATATCCACAGCACCGTCGATTACCCCGCCGCCGTTGTTGCGCAGGTCGAGCACAAGTCCGCGAAGATCCGGATTCTTCATCATGTCGAGCACTGCGTCGCGCACCAGATTCGCACTGTTTTCATTAAAAGTTTTCAGACATATATACCCCATTCCGGTGGAGTCGACACCATAGTAGGGGAGGGGATTCTGATGGATTGTGCGACGCACCACATCAATGTGTTTAATGGAGTCGGGGTCAAACGGGCGACGGATCTCAACATGAACCGTTGTGCCGGGAGTGCCTCGCAGGTTGCGGCTAACTTCGTCGGTGCCTTTCATGGATGACACATCCTTGCCGTCTATCTTAAGGATTATGTCGCCGTGTCGCAGGCCTGACTGCCATGCAGGCTCCCCGAAGACGGGTTGGTATATGATCGCTCCACCCTCCCGACGCTGCTGAATTACGGCACCGATACCACCATATTGCCCGGTGGAAATGGACGTAAGGGCCTCCCGGTTATTAGCGGGGTAGTATTCGGTGTAAGGGTCGACCCGGCTGAGCATCGCGTCGATAGCGAATTCTATTAGTTCCTCCGAGTCGAGAGTATCCACATATCCGCTATGGAGTTCCTTTACTACAGAGTTAAATAAATTTAAATTGCGGAGAATCTCTGTCTTATTGTACTTGGCCGCAGATGCACAGATTAATAATCCGGCCGCACAAATCGCGAGAACCGTATATAAAAGTTTTTTCATGTTGTTGAACATCAAATGATTATAGGCCTCGGCCGAAGATTTTACGACCGAAGCTCAACTCGTTTTATAATATGATACAAAAGTAATGAAAAAATCCGAAACGGCAACTCGCCTCACAGCAATGCGGCCACTTCCTTGAACCAATAAGTGCGGTCGCCGAGCACGATGCGGCCGTCAGGCAAGATATCGGTGACAGCTGCATTGAAAATCTCTCCGGTCGCTGTGTCACGCCAAGGGTGAACGCCCGTTCCGCGCCACAGAAGCGAACGATACTCAGAGTCGAGTTCAGGACGGTGCATCATCGCCACGCTTGACAAAATCTCACGGCATACGGCATCAAGCACTTCGTCGAGGTCGAACTCGCGGCCTGTAGCGCTGCGGAGCGAAACAGGGTTAGGCGCATCGGACAAAAATTCAGTCTGATTCACATTTATACCGATACCCACCACAGACCGACTCACATATTCGCCGCGAAGAGAATTCTCGATAAGTATCCCGCACAGTTTCATGTCCCCGACATATACGTCGTTCGGCCATTTGAGCGACACAGGGCATCCCGTAAATTCCGACAGTGCGTGCACAATGCCGACCGAAACAGCCATAGACATCCGCCAGGCGTCCCTTGCGAGCAGGTCGGGTGGCATGAGCAGCATCGAGAACGTGAGATTCATCCCCGGAGCGCTTTCCCACGAATTGCCCCTCTGTCCCCGGCCGGCTGTCTGACTATAAGTGATCACGACATCGCCGTGCCTGAGGTCGCCTTCCATGCGCGCCATCTGAGAGCTTGTGGAGTCGAGCGAATTGAAGCGGTAAATCATTCGGGAAGGGTGACGGTAAGAGTGCGTGAATTATCGTCGTTCAAACGTACATCGACAGCGACGGTGTCATCCGGAAGGATATCGGCTACCACACCGGGCCATTCCACCAGGCATAGCGCACCCGAATCAAGATAATCCTCGAAACCTATGTCCATCGCTTCTTCAAGCGATTCAAGACGGTAGAGGTCGAAATGATATATGAGCTCGGCTGTGGTGTCGGAGCGATATTCGTTTACGATTGCGAATGATGGTGAGTTCGCTTCTTCGGGATCGACTCCGAGCGCTGCGGAAAGAGCTGAGATGAATGTGGTTTTCCCGGCTCCCATGTCGCCGTTGAAGGTGAAAACGGTGTAATCCCCCATCATCGACATGAATTTCCGTGCCGCTTCGGGAAGTGCTTCAAGCGAAGGTATATGTATTGTTTCCTGTCTCATAATCTTTTAACGGTTACTTATTTGGCTGAAAGCGTGATAAGAGGGACGAGCATTTCTTCCATCGAGATGCCTCCGTGCTGGAAGGTGCCGTCGTAATACTGCACGTAATGATTGTAATTGTTTGGATAAGCGAAAAAGTCGCTGCCGCCGGCGAAAATGTATGTGCTGGAAACATTCGGAGAGGGTAACCCGAACGCTTCGGGACGCTTGATCTCATACACCTGTCTGGAGTTGTAGGAAAGATTCTTTCCCACCTTGTAGCGCAGATTGGTGTTGGTGTTCTTGTCGCCCACGACCTTGACGGGATTATCGACACGGATGGTGCCGTGGTCGGTGGTCAGCACAATACGGGCTCCCGTGTCGGCTATACGGCGGAAAAGTTCGAGGGTGGACGAATGGCGGAACCACGACTCTGTTAGCGAGCGATAGGCCGCATTGGTTGAGGCGAGTTCGCGTATCATCTTTGACTCCGTGCGGGCATGCGAAAGCATGTCTATGAAGTTCAGGACAATGACATTGAGATCGTTGTCACGCAGCGAATTGAAGTCGCGGAGGAGCCGTTCGCCGGCTACGGAATCGTTTATCTTGTGGTAGGAAAAACGGTATTTCTTTCGGTAGCGTTCGATTTGAGTGGCTATCAGTGGAGCTTCGTTGAGATTCTTGCCCTCTTCGGAGTCTTCATCGACCCAAAGCTGCGGAAACATCTTGGAGATCTGCAGGGGCATGAGACCCGAGAAGATGGCGTTGCGGGCATATTGGGTGGCAGTGGGCAGAATAGCCGTGTAAATTTCCTCCTCTACATTGAACTGGTCAGTAAGAAGCGGGCGAATTGTGCGCCACTGGTCGAGGCGGAAATTGTCAATCAATATGAAGAATACTTTCTCGCCGCGATCGAGCATCGGGAAGACACGGTCCGGGAAAATCCTCGGACTCATAAGCGGTACGGTACCGTCCGGAGCTCCGGGCATCCAGTGTTCATAATTGCGACGCACCCATTTGAAGAATTCCGAATTTGCCTCGGTTTTCTGCTGCAATAACATCTCGTCGAGATTGGTGTCCGTATCGGCGAGTTCCATTTCGCGGTGTACGAGTTTGGAGTATAGGCTGTACCAGTCGTCGATGGTCGATGCAGTGTTGATCATATCGGCGAGCTGGATAAATTCGCGGCGATAGTCGCGTGTGGCCTGTTCGGCCACGAGCGAGCCGCTATGGAGCAGACGTTTGAGCGACAGAAGGATCTGGTTAGGATTAACGGGCTTGATCAGATAGTCGGCGATCTTGTTACCGATGGCCTGATTCATGATGTTCTCTTCCTCACTCTTGGTTATCATTATGACCGGCACGTGGGGCAGGCGCTCCTTGACGCGCGAAAGAGTCTCCAGACCACTTAGGCCGGGCATGTTTTCGTCAAGTATGATGAGATCGAAATTCTGTCGTTCGATGAGGTCGAGGGCGTCATGGCCGTCAGCTGCAGTAGTTACTTCATAACCACGGGAGCGCAGGAACATGATGTGGGGCTTGAGAAGATCGATTTCATCATCGGCCCATAGTATCTGAGGGGTGTTGTTGGCTGGCATAGCGAAATATTTTCAATCGAAAAGCGGATCATCTCCTTCGCTGCCCGGAGCATAAGCGGGCAATCGGGAGGGTAAGGTGGATGGAACGGGCACGGGAACGATGACTGTCGGTTCGGGTTTGGCCGCAGTTTTTTCAGCAGCCCGCACCGGTTCGGGAGAGACCGTGGGGGTCGGAACTTCAGGCGTTTCAGATTTCACAGGGATATCCTGAGAGGTATTATCCACGGACTCGCCGGGCGCAACTGAAAATTCAACAGTTTCAACGGTTTCAATATCTTCCGCAGGGTCGGATTCAACTTCCGTTTCGATGACGGTAACCTGATCGACGGACTCAGCCCGGGTTGCTGAGGCCTCCGTTTCCTCCGCATTTTCAGGCAGGTCAGCCTCGGCAGCCTCTTCGGGCTCTTCCGGTTCTCCGGGGGCTATGGTCTCCTCACCCCACCAGAGATCATGGAGATCCGTTGCTGACTGTTGTAGGAAATTGAAGTATTCATCGAACGAACGGTGCTCGTCCATCAGTATCTTGAAGTTTTTGTCGGAAATTATTACCGGGCGTACTCCGCGCGGCAGTTTGAAATCGGGCGAGTCAAGCAGCGTGCGGTGATAGTAGTTCAGTTCATCGAGATTTTCGAAGTCGCGTATCACGATCATTCCGAGACGACCGAAATTGATGGGTTCGAGATCGAAATCCTTCACCTGGAACGATCTGAAATTGTGTCGCGCCAGTTCGTACAACAACGCATTGACAGGCACTTCCGCCGCATCGAAGGTCATTACAAGCAGCTGACGGTCGTCAGGCGACAGGGTGAACGCTGCCTCGCCTTCGGCTACAGCCGTGGAGTCATTGCCAAGACGCATGTCCCAGATCATACCGCGAAGATTGCCTCCTTCGCCGGTTCCGGCCATCAGTTCGCGACCTTGTGCCATACCTTTCAGCCATGCGGACGCTATGGGGGTGATGTCTGTGTCAGGATATCGTTCGAGTAACGATTTCAGGGTTTCGTTGAATTTTTCGGGCTGACGTTCGGTGACATAGGCGAGCGCGTCGAGGAACATGAATTTCGGCATTATCTTGCTCAGGGGGAAGTCGCGCTGCATCTCTTCATAGTTGGCGTGTACCCGGCTGTTGCGGTTGTTGATGTATGCGTCGTAGGTGTCGTCATACAATTCCTGCTGCCGCTGATCCATCCTCCGCAGATTCTCCAGATAGTTTGGATCCTTCATCGCAATACCGTATGGCGAATCCGGGAATTCCTCAAGAATCAGTCGACGGTAGTGTTCGGCGAGAGTGAGGTCATTCATGCGCGCGTACATCAAATATAGATTGTAATAGACCTCCAGACGGTAGACATTGTCAGGGTAGTCTTTGAGCAGACGGTCGAATTCGGCACGTGCGGCAGGGAAATCCTCGAGTTTGTCCTTGAGGATCACGCCCATGTTGTAGAGACCCTCCTGGATGATTTCGTGAGCGGTGTTTTTCTGTTCCTCGGTCTCGGGGATTTGTGCGAGGTAATATTCCGGAAAGTGCGGGTCGGTGGCGTGTTCTGCTTCCTCCGACGGCTTTTCGGCTACAGAATCAGTCGATTCGGTCTCCTGCTCTTCCGAGTCCGAAGGTGAGGCCCAGTCGTCAGTGTTGAATTGACTCTTGTTGCGACGTCTCCAGTTGTCCTCGAGCTTACGCGCACCCCAGCGGCGCTGGAATTCCGCTTTACCGGCGTTTTTGGTCGCAGTGTTGTAAAAATACCAGGAATTGTCAGAGTTGATAGTGAACGAGTTGGTATTGTTGTCCTGAAGCTGATTGCCCTGCGCGGCGGCGTTGGCAAGGAATTCCTCGCGTGCGGCGGCTTCCGCTTCCTCTTTTTCCTTTTTCTTGAGGTCTTCGATTATTTTTTCGATCACCTTCATGCGTTGCTCGGGCGACATGGCAGCCAGACGCAAAAGCGAGTCCTGAAGGTTTACGTTCTGGGCGTATGTCGCCAGTTCGTCGAGCACATCGCTTCTGAGCTGCAATTTTTTGATGTCCGGATAGTCTTTGGGAAGAAGCGGCACGGCCTCCGCGTAGCATGGCTGGGCTTTTTCGTACTCGCGCCGGTCGAAATAAAGTCCTCCGAGGGTGAGTTGCGAAATAGCTTTTTCGATGCCGTTGCGGGTGGATTTCTCTGCCGCGAGCACATAATTCTCTATAGCGCGGGTAGTGTCACGCCGGCTAAGATAAAGATTGCCGATGGCATAATATATCTGGTCGAGATAGTCCTTGTTGCGGTCGTATCGCACCATGCGACGGAGTGCTTTCACTTCCGGTTCGATGTCCGAACCGTCGTACACTTCGCTCTGTTTGATGCGGGCGTTGAACTTTGTGCGGTAGCTTGCCGACGGCGAGCTGCCGGCTGCCTTGAATGCGTCATAGGCCAGTTGACGCTGCCCGGTTCGTGTGTAAAGCTGTCCGAGCAGAAACCTCAGACGAGTTTTTTGCGGACCTGATGCCGCGGCAATGGCTTCCTTGAGCGGTTGGATAGCCTCGGCATACTTTTCGGAATGGATGAGATAGTCGGCCTGCGTGAAGGCGTACAGCCCGCGCAGATTCTTATCGGTGAGACTCTCGGGTTTTATACGTTTCAGAATCACCTCGGCTTCAAAAAGCCAATCCATGGACACATAGCTGCGGGCCTGCCATATCTCGGCCTCGGTGACAGTGGCCGGGAGCCACCAGAAGTGTTTCGACACATAGAAAAAGGTGGATGCAGCGCCCAGAAAGTCACCGTTGAAATACTGCCCCCGACCCATCATCAGCCATGCGTTGTGCAGGAACGGATTGTATTCCTCGCGTTTGAGCCACGCCTTCTGTGCGTCGGACAGTTTTCCACCCTTTCGGGCCGGACGTTTTTTTATGGAGCGCAATTGCACGGCTTTCTGACCTTTTTCGATGCTGCGGTCGAAATTCCCCGTTGGTTGCGGTGCCTGAGGGTCGTTTTTCGCTTCGACCGGATGCATGAGCACCAGGGATGTGTAGTCATCCTCATACTTTTCCTCCATGTCCTGGAGAGTCTCGATGTAGTGGCGGTCGCCGTTATAATATATATTGTACCGCGTGATGAATGCCTGATAGTTGCGTGTGGCTGCGTTGTTCTTGCGTGTGGAGCATGACACACCTATCAGCCCGAGAATGAGGGCCGACAATAGCCAGAGGGTCGGTTTTCCGGAGGGTATGCGCATATATCCAATAACGCATTCGGATGTGAAATATTGTTCACTATTGTGTGTGCGACTCGAGCGTCGTTATTTGTTAAAATAAAATTTTGTGATGTGGCGAAAAGATATTACCTTTGCGAGTTGATTGAATAATGCGTATGAAATATATCGGTGCACATGTATCATCAGAGCCAACGCTGGCCACGGCTCCGCGTCAGGCGGCAATGCTCGGGGCCACGGCTTTCGCTCTGAATCTGGTGGACCCGTCGAAATGGCGGTCGCCGGAACTGTCCGATACAGAGGCTGATGAATTCAAGGCCGAGTGCGCTCTCTACGGTTTCACCGCTGCCCAGATTCTGCCGCATGCAGGGTTTGTGATCAATCCTGCCTCGCCCGATGCGCGCAAACTAAAACTGTCGGAACTTGCGCTTGCCGACGAAATGCGTCGCGCGGCCCGTCTGGGACTTTCGATGGTGAATTTTCATCCCGGCGCATCATTGAAAAAAATCACTGAAGATGAGGCTATTGCGCTGATATCTCAAACGATCAACAAGGTCCTCGCCTCCACAGACGGAGTCAAGGCCGTGATAGAGAACACCGCGGGCCAAGGGAGTAATCTCGGTTACACATTCGAGCAGATAGGGCGTATGATCGAAGGAATCGAGGACCGGTCGCGCGTAGGAGTATGCATCGACACCGCACATGCGCACGCCGCCGGCTATGACCTCTCCCATTCGGACGGTTATGATGCCATGTGGGCCGATTTCGAGAAACATATCGGGCTGAAATACCTCTCCGGCATGCACATCAACGACTCGGCCCGGGAAGCCTCGTCACGAATCGACCGTCACGCTCCGATAGGTGCAGGCACCATAGGCGAGGAGGTGTTCAGACGTCTGGTCGCAGACCCGCGCACCGACGGTATCCCATTGATTCTCGAGACTCCCGATCCGGCGCTATGGCAGGCGGAAGTCGCCGCTCTTAAAAGCTGGAGCGGAATCTGAAAAACGAATTAAATCAAAAAACAAATTAATACCTGATGAAAAACAAACCTGACCTAAGTTTTTGGAAGCTGTGGAATCTGTCGTTCGGATTCTTCGGCGTTCAGATCGCCTATGCGTTGCAAAGCTCGCAGGTGAGCCGAATTTTCTCGACCATTGGGGCCGATCCTCATGACCTGAGCTATTTCTGGATTCTGCCTCCTCTGATGGGGCTTGTCGTGCAGCCCATAGTGGGTGCCGCGTCGGATAAGACCTGGAACCGCTTCGGACGCCGTCTCCCTTACCTGCTGTTAGGTGCGCTTGTGGCCATCGTGGTCATGTGCTTCCTCCCCAATTCCGGTTCGCTGGGTCTGGGTGTGTCGCAGGCCATCATCTTCGGCCTGGTGATGCTGATGTTCCTTGATACATCAATCAATATGGCCATGCAGCCTTTCAAGATGCTTGTGGGCGATTTCGTGAACGAGCGTCAGAAAGGACTCGCATATTCCATACAGTCGTTCCTGTGTAACGCCGGCTCGGTGGTGGGTTACATCGCACCGATAGTGCTCGCTCTTTTCCTGAGCAATACAGCCCCCGCAGGGCAGGTGCCTCCCACAGTGACATGGGCATTTTATCTCGGAGCCTTAATCATGGCCGTGTGTGTGTTCTACACGTTCGCCAAGGTTAAGGAGATGCCTCCTCATGAATATGCCGAATATCACGGCATCGCTCCGGTTGAGGATGGCAAGAAGGAAAAGACAAATATGGTGAAACTGCTGGTCAAGGCTCCCAAGGTGTTCTGGACCGTGGGTCTGGTGCAGTTCTTCTGCTGGGCTGCCTTCCTGTACATGTGGACATACTCTACTGACGCCATCGCCGGCCATGCTTACAACGCTCCGTCGGTGACAGTGGCAACCGGTGTTACGGTCGACGGCAAGAAATATAACGATAAATATATCTTCAACGGACAGCGCCCCGTGATTGTAGACGGTCACCTGGCTCTCGGTGGAATCACGGTAGACGGTACTTTCTACGAACCGGACTCCGTAACTGTCAACGGTGTGAAAGTGGTATCTGACGGTCAGGTGGTTTACGACCTCGGCGTTGCCGCAATAGGTCTTGACCCCTCGGCACCTGTTGAATTTGCGCATGCCGGCCAGACAGTGTCGATAAACGACGGACAGCCTTTTGAGGTGCTTGAAGGCGCCACTGCCGTCACCGAACTCTCCCTCGTGCAGCCGGGAACAACGCTTACTATGGCCCATATCGCTGTCGAACAGGCCGACGGCAGCTGGACGCTCGACGAGACCACCCAACTTCCCGCCGCATCGGGTGCCGAAATTTCGGTAAACTATTCAACAGTGCTTAACGCCGCATCGAAAGAATATCAGAGCGCAGGCGACTGGAACGGTGTCCTTCTGGCTATCCAGGCCATCGCTGCCGTAATATGGGCCGCCGTGCTGTCGCGTTTCAAGAAACGCAAACCAGCCTACTCGCTGTCGCTCCTTATCGGTGCAGTGGGCTTCATCTCGGTTTATTTCATTACCAATCCTTATGTGCTTGGTGTAAGCTACGCGCTGATGGGATGTGCATGGGCCGCTATCCTGGCTATGCCGTTCACCATTCTCACCAACGCGCTTTCCGGATCGCATATCGGTACATATCTGGGTCTGTTCAACTGCACAATCTGCATACCTCAGATTATCGCGGCTCTCTGCGGCGGCGCTATCCTCCACTGCTTCGCTCCCGCTGAAAACGGTGCTCCCGCCACAGTGTGGATGCTCGTAGTGAGCGGTGTACTCCTTGTAATCGGCGCATGTGCCGTCTGGAATATCAAGGAGACGTTCGGCAACCAGCGCACCGATGCTCTCGAGGCAATGGCCGAATCGCAGATGGTGGCCGACGAGGATATCTGATATTTTTATGGAATCGATACGCTCTCTCTTCAAGATAGGTCACGGCCCCTCGTCGTCGCACACGATGGGGCCGCGCAAGGCTGCCCAGATGTTCATGGCCGAGGCACCCGACTCGACGGCCGGGTGCCGGGTGACCCTCTACGGGTCGCTCGCGGCCACGGGCAAGGGGCACCTGACCGATAAGGCCGTGCTGGATGTCCTGGAGGCCAAATGGCCCACTGAAATAGTCTGGAAGCCCGAGACGGTGTTGCCATTTCATACTAACGGCCTGATGTTTCAGGCGCTGGATGCAAACGGAAATGTGCTCAAGGAATCTACCTTCTATTCCGTTGGCGGTGGCGATGTGGTGCGCGAAGGCGAATCACGTGTGCCGGAAGTGTCGATTTATTCAATGACCAGATTAAAGGACATTCAGGCGTGGTGTGAACGCACCGGCAAGACCTACTGGGAGTATGTGGGTGAGACTGAAGGCGACGAGATCTGGGACTATCTTGCCGAGGTGTGGAAAGTGATGAAAGAGGCCGTGGAACGAGGCATAGACTCGGAAGGTGTCCTGCCCGGAGACCTCGGGGTGCGCCGTAAGGCCGTCAGCTATTACATGCACGCCTCCGGTCACAATTCATCTCTGAAGTCGCGCGGACTGGTGTATGCCTATGCGCTGGCCGTTAGCGAGGAGAACGCCGCCGGCGGAAAGATTGTCACAGCACCCACATGTGGCTCGTCGGGAGTGCTGCCCGCCGTGCTTTATCATCTTTATACCTCGAAAGGATTCAGCGAAAAGCGCATCCTGCGTGCGCTGGCCACCGCGGGTCTTTTCGGAAATGTGGTGAAATACAACGCTTCGGTATCCGGAGCCGAAGTAGGTTGCCAGGGCGAGGTCGGTGTCGCATGCGCGATGGCTGCTGCGGCGGCCTCGCAGCTGTTCGGCGGTACTCCGGCTCAGATAGAGTATTCCGCCGAGATGGGGCTTGAGCATCACCTCGGACTTACCTGCGACCCGGTTTGCGGCCTTGTACAGATTCCTTGTATTGAACGTAATGCCTATGCTGCGGCCCGTGCCCTTGATGCCAATCTGTATTCAGCTTTCAGTGACGGAAAACATAGCGTTGACTTCGACCGCATAGTCGAGGTTATGAAGCAGACAGGCCATGATTTGCCATCGCTTTACAAAGAAACAGCGCAGGGCGGTCTGGCCGTGATAAAATGAGAATATACGCATAAATAAAAGGCGCGACCGGCCGGTCGCGCCTTTTATTTATGCGTATAAGCCTTGATTATTTGATTTTTTCGGCCAGTTCGCTGCCCTGTTTGAATTTAACTGATTTGCGGGCTGCGATGGTGATGGATTCCTTAGTGCGGGGGTTGATACCTGTGCGTTCGGGTTTTTCGTTAACTGCGAAAGTACCGAAACCGAGGAGAGCAACTTTGTCGTTGTTTGCCAGAGCGCCTGCGATAGCTTCGAGAGCGGCGTCGACAGCTGCGCGAGCCTGAGCTTTGGTGAGCTGAGATTTCTCAGCCACGGCATTGATGAGTTCAGTTTTGTTCATGATAAAAGGGTTAGAAATTTTTATGATTCTTAATTTTTGGCAAATATAGTGTAAAGATTTGAGAAACACAATATTTTTTGATATTTTTTTAGAACCAAGGCCAAAATATTGAATATGGGAACCCTGAAAGATTATTTTTGGGGCGAAAAAAGCCTGTATATGCGCCCGATTCCACGTCCGCCATGTCTTCCGTAAAAATATAACATACGGAATATCAGGCGACGCGCTCTCGGCTGTCGGGAGATTATTTCGGCTATTTTCCGGGGCGCATCCGGATCATCCGCGGCCCACCCGCACGCTGCACATATGTATTGCAGGTCAATCAGATGTTGCTTGGCGGGAAGAAGATTTACGCGGATATTTTCAAGTGCCGGTTCCAGACGGTCGAGACGGCCGCCGCCGTCTCGCATAAGTGAGAGCGGTTCGGGCACGACTGTCACTGTTTCTCCATGGCCGGGCATGCGCACACATACGGGATGAAGCATCAGAAGGCGATGCCCGAGTTCGACATCCTCTCCTACGCGTGCAACCTCGTCCCAGCCTCCTGCAAGTCTGAAAAGTTCTGTACGCGCCATATAGTGCAGTGTGGAGAACAGTGATTCGAATATATTGGCTCTCACCATATCACGTGTCGTGAACGGGCGGAAGCGTTTAATTCCGCCCGGACCGGGCAGCCAGAGGTCCCAGCCTACGATCTGCGCTTCGGGCGTGGCGGTGGCCGCAGCCATGGCGCGGGTGCAGTGGTCCGGTGCCATCAGGTCATCCGAATCGAAGAACATTGTCCAGGGGGTGTTCACCACCCCGAGACCGGCATTCCGGGCCGCTCCGGGTCCGGGGGTATTTTCACCTATCACCCGCACATGGAACTCATCGTCGGAGTGAGCCGTGGCCCATGCGTCAAGCACAGCCCGGGTCGAATCCGTAGAGTTGTTGTCCACGAGGATGAGATGTAACGGTCGGTAAGTTTGCGCGGCGATACTCTCCAAAGTGGGAGTCACCACCTCGGCACGGTTATACACCGGAATCACTATGCTCAATTGCGCCTCGGACATGTCAGAACTGGAAATATAAGAAGGGTTCGTCGGTGTCGGCCGCGGCCGTGATTATTATAAGGTATAGGGCTAAATATGCGGCTAACCGCACGTAACGGTTGCGAGGCATGGATTCGAGGGCGAAAGAGTTGTGACGCCCGCGCCATTCAACCATGAACATGAGTATTGCCGCGAACATGCCGCGACGCATGAATACGGCGGTTATGCCGGGATCCGGTCGATAGATTACCCAACCCACTGCAGCTACCGTAAGCAACGCAAAAATAATCGTGAAGTTGAATTTCCGGGGCAGCCGTGTGATGAGCCAGCCCACACCGATACACAATGCCGCCATTATAACGGATTCCGGTCCTAAAAGTGCGAACGCGCGCATGGCATAGTGAAGATCCGGCGCACGGAAGAACACCCAGGAGAGTGCTAACAGGAGAAATGTCACTATCATGCCGACCATATCCTTGCGATCTGCCGGAGGAGTGTCGGCCGGACGATAGCGTCTCGCACCGCCGGCAAGAGCAGCAATATAAAGGAGTCCGCACAAAAGTCCCCATATTACGAATGTGAGGTTTGCGCCGTGCCAAAGACCGGAGAGCAGAAATACGACCAGTACATTCAGATAACGGTTGCCGCGGCGCGAACCTCCGATGGGTATATAAACATACTTCGTGAACCAATTCATCAGCGATATGTGCCAGCGGTGCCAGAATTCGATGATGTTGCGTGAGAAGTAAGGATATTGGAAATTAACGGATAACTTGAATCCGAGTAATGCCGCGGCTCCGCGTGCTATATCGCAATAGCCCGAGAAATCGGCGTAAATCTGAATGGCGAAGCATATCGCAGACCGGAAATAAATGCGTGAACTCATGTCATCGCTCCAATCGTTCCATAACAGGTTTACGAGTTCAATGAGTCCGTCGGCTACCGCGCATTTCTTGAACAATCCCCAGAGAATCAGACGCATGCCGCGTACGGCGCGCGCATAATCCCATGTGCGCCGCTCCAAAAACTGGGGCAATAGCTGTGTGGAACGCTCTATCGGGCCTGCCACAAGCTGCGGAAAGAATGAGATGAATCCGGCGAACGCCACGAAATTGCGTGTCGGAAGAGTTTCGCCTCGGTACACATCCACTGAATAACTGATGGCCTGGAAGGTGAAAAACGAGATGCCGACGGGGAGGAGAATGTCTATCGTGAACCAGTCGGGCATCCAGCCGAAAACCTCAAACAGGCGCCGCAGTCCGTTCCCGAAGAAGTGGAAATATTTGAAGAATACGAGATTGGCGAGATTTGCGCATACAGCCACAGTGGTCCAGAGTTTTCGGTGTGTGGCTGGTAACGCGCAAGCGAATGTGACTATGGTCGCACCTGAGAGCAGGAAGCAGAAGCGCCAGTCCCACCAACCATAGAAAAGATATGACATCACGAGAATCCAGACATTCTGTGCGCGCCATGAACGTCCGAGCACAAGCCAGTAGACCGCAAACACCAGCGGCATAAACCATGCGAAGTCAAGGGAATTGAAGTTCATAGGCGTCCTGGATGTGATTGTCGGAGTGAATCATTATACACGAACTCAAGCAGTCGGAGGGCTTCAGGAGATGTGAAATGATAGCCGTCGTAGGTGGCATGTGGTTTGAAACTCCATTCAAGAGTAGCCCATTGGGCTGAGACGAAGTGATCTCCGAATATTTCACGCATAGCAGCAGAATCTGCAGGATTCAGCAGTGGGGGACGATCCTTTTCACGTTTTGGAGATGTTATGAGCGCAAATCGGTAGTTACACCCGGCGGAATCGAGAATCTCGGCGATGCGCCTCAAGTCACCTTTCTTGTCGTCATTGATGGAGGACTCTGCATAATATGGTGGATACATCTTAAGACTATCTTTTGCCGAACCGCACCATCGAGTCGCAATATCCTCATATTCAGGAGTATGGTTGACGTTAATTTCTGTATTTGTGTCGGGAAGATATAGGCGAATATCTGTAGATGCACAGGGATTAATATTTGCAGGATCCATTCTATTCCTAAAAATTGCTATCGGCACATTATTAAGCAGGAATGATGCTGATATTGCTCTCTGCCATACCGAGAAGTATGTATTAAAATTGTATAACAGATCATTTTTCACAACCGGTGATGTGTAGAAAAGGCTACGCTGATATCCTTTTGTGATTCCGATCACGTCTAAGTCAATAATGATATACACGTTGCGTAATGGGGCGCGTGCTGCCAAATATTCCATATATTCACGCATCTGCTTGATTGACATTGCCGATGCGTCGAAATGGTATGGAACTGAACTTTCGGGGAGGTAGGAATTCCAAGCTGATAGATCTGTTGAAATCGTGAGAGATGAACCGAAGATAAATGAGTCGAAACATTTTTCAGGCATGAGCCGTTCGAAATTTCGGACCGTCACTGTACCCTTATTGCCAAAATATGGGTATTCGATCTCCTTGTCGACTGGCCTGATGATGTGCAATGGGTCAGTGGCATAGAACACGGCCCACAACACAGCGAGGGGGACGAGCGTCAAAAGAGCCGTGAGTCCGATGAACTTGAATTGTGACTTCATGATTGGATTCATAACCACAAAGTTAGTAAATTCCCTAAACACGGACATCGTATTATCAAATATTTTTTGTAACTTTGCACTCAACACATGCCTTTGTAGTTCAATGGATAGAACAAGCCTCTCCTAAAGGTTAGATAGGGGTTCGATTCCCCTCGGAGGTACAATCAGCCGGTCCGGACTCTGACTTGTCGGGGTCGGTAAATTTGTTTTTAAGACATGAAACACGCACTTCTCTCACTCCTCGGGGCAGCCGCGTTTGCCGCTCCCCTTTCAGCGCAGATTGTGTCGACCCCGGCCTACAAATGGCAGGGCGACAGTATAATACAAGGAAAGTATAAGGCTTATAGTCCTGACGGTATTAGCCTGATTTCTGACTATTCAGCCCAACCCGGCTACTTCATGCCCATTGAAAAGGAATGGCATCTTAGCCGCGACCTCGCGGGGTTGCCAAGACTCCATACTCCCAACAAACTCCACGAGGCGGTCTATAACCTCGGTCTGGAGGAAATGCTGAACGCGGTGGAGCCGGACACGACCTTGCGGACAGGCAAGGAATGGGCCGGAGTCTGGACCCGCGATGTTTCTTACTCGATCATTCTCTCGATGGCATGGCTACAGCCTGAAGCTTCTGAAATTTCGCTGAGGCGTAAGGTCTCGCCCACCGGCCGCATCATTCAGGATACTGGAAGCGGAGGCGCCTGGCCTGTCAGCTCCGACCGTAT
This sequence comes from uncultured Bacteroidales bacterium, assembly GCA_947175575.1. Taxonomy (GTDB): domain Bacteria; phylum Bacteroidota; class Bacteroidia; order Bacteroidales; family Muribaculaceae; genus CAG-873. The sequence continues at coordinate 97,234 of CAMWNG010000002.1, forward strand.
GATTTGGGCTATAGCCGCCTATGAGCTTTATAAGGTGACCGGCAGCCGCGAATGGCTCGAATACATTTATCCTATCATTGCGAATTCGATGGAGGATGATCTCAAGGTGCTCTATACCGATGGCGGAATGGTGCGCGGCGAAACATCGTTTATCGACTGGCGCGAGCAGAGCTATCCGCGCTGGATGCAGACAGCCGATATATTCCGGAGTCAATCGCTCAGTACATCTGTGGTGCATTCGCAGGCTCTTCAGGTGCTCAGCGACATAGCCGCCGAACTTGGCTACAAGGAAGCTTCCTCACGCTACGGGACGCTGCGTGACTCTCTTGTCGGACAGATCAACGCGCAGCTGTGGATGCCCTCTAAAGGCTATTACGCCATGTATGATTATGGCCGCAATTTCCCGATTCTGAATCCGCGTGCGGAATGTCTCGGCGAATCACTCGCGATATTATATAATGTGGCGACGCCGGAGCAAGCCGCTTCGATCACAGAGAATTATCCGACAACACCTTTCGGCGCTCCGGTATTCTTCCCCCAGATAGCAGATATGCCTCCGTATCACAACAATGCTTTATGGCCCTGGGTGGCCTCCTATTGGGCTCTTGCCAACGCTAAGACCGGTAATGAACTGGGACTGATTGAGGCAATCGGTTCCGTATTCCGTCCGGCCGCTTTGTTCACCACCAACAAGGAAAACCTGGTCATTGACAATGGTGACATCGCCACCGAACTCAATTCGTCGAATATGCTGTGGTGTCTGGCGGGCAATCTTGCCATAACACAACGGATACTTTTCGGCATAACATTCACGCCGGACGCCCTCGAATTCCATCCTTTCGTTCCGCAGACCATGGCTGCCGATCGCAGTCTCACGGATTTCCGCTACCGCGGCGCAACCCTTGATATCCATGTTAGCGGCTACGGTAATGTCATCAAGGAATTCAAACTCGACGGACGCTCCCGGAGTGCTGAACTTCCCGGAGATATCAAGGGGCATCACAAGGTGGAGATCGTGCTTGCCGACAATACGCCCGAGCCGATGAAAGTGAATCATACAGCGAACGTGAAAGCGCCGCTCACACCCATAGCACGTCTTAGCCATTCTCCGGAACTGGCAGGAGAAGGTGTGCCCGCGAACAACCTGCTTCAATGGAATCCCATAGAATATATACACCATTATGTGGTGCTTCGGAACGGTGAGCGTGTCGGCACCACGCGGCGCACCTCCTGGGATGCGACTATGCCTGGCGAATGGCAGGTTATCGGTGTGAGTGATGCCGGTGTGGAATCATTCGCCTCCGAGCCACTTGACAATTTCGAAACCATCGTGTTGGAAATGCCCGCTGAGAATGCGTCCATGCTTTCGCCGGAGGTCAGCTATCAGCCCTCCGAGCCGATTGAGGGATTCCATGGAGCCGGATTTGTCGAACTTGATCACACGTCTGTCCCTGTCGTGACAGATGTGGATATCCAAACCCCGGGAACATATTCCATATCGCTCGTGTATGCAAACGGCAACGGACCGGTTAACACTGAAAACAAGTGTGCTATCCGTACCATTGAGGTTGACGGTGTGCCCGCAGGCACAGTGGTAATGCCTCACCGTGGTGTAGCAAACTGGAACGACTGGGGCATGACCAACAGTGTGGCGGTTCCTCTCGCCCCAGGCACACACCGTATCGGTATCACCTTCCGTCCCGAGAACGAAAACATGAACCTTAATACCAACCACGCGCTCGTTGATCGCGTGATAATCAAAAAAATAGGAAAATGAAAACTGTATTATCCATTATCGCCGCCATAGCGGTGAGCCTTGCAGCATCCGCGCAGGTGAATATCAGTAAAGTTGACAAAGTATCGCCCAACGATGAAATATTCATGGACATGGCCGTAAGCGCGGCACAAAATGCTGTTGAATCCGGACAGAAAGCTAATGGTGCCGTTCTCGTGCTCAACGGGGCATGGAAAGCTACAGGTCTGCCGGGTGCGAACAATACTCCGGAGGCCGAAGCAATCGCCAAAACCAAACGCACCACCATCCCCGGAGCTGTGATTTTCACTGTAAACCAACCTACTCCCGCCGCTGTCAACGCTGCCGGAGACGCCGGCATCGAGGCCATTTATTTCGTGAATTCGGCCGATGCCGCAGTGGCCGCAGGAATATATTCCAAATCGGATTACGCCGGCGAGGTGAATCCTGATGTCACCGTGGCCGTGTTGCAGATGACCTACGCTCCTGCCGCCGCACTGCTCAAGTGAACTTTCGGGGGCTCGAGCGGGTTTATCTCTTGAACACTTAGAAAAAATCCGCGCGTACACCGCGTGTACATGAATAATTATGAAAGATTTGATCATCAGACAGGAAACTTCAGAGCGTGCCGTACTTGTCGGTCTTATCAACGACAGGCAGGACGAGACCAAGGTAAACGAATATCTTGACGAACTGGCGTTTCTTGCAGACACTGCAGGTGCGGAAACCGTAGCACGCTTCACACAACGTCTCGATTATCCGAATCCCAGAACCTTTGTCGGAAAGGGCAAACTTGAGGAAATCAAGAAGTTCGTTGAAGAAAACGAGGTGGGTATGGTGATATTCGACGATGACCTCACCACCAAGCAGGTGTCGAACATCGAACGCGAACTGCAGATAAAGATTCTCGACCGTACCAGTCTAATTCTCGATATATTCGCCAATCGGGCACAGACCGCACACGCAAAAACTCAGGTGGAACTGGCGCAGTATCAATATCTTCTGCCACGCCTGACGCGTCTGTGGACTCACCTTGAACGTCAGCGAGGCGGTATAGGCATGCGTGGCCCGGGTGAAACCCAGATAGAGACAGACCGTCGTATTATCCTTGATAAAATCGCCCGACTCAAAGAGGAATTACGGGCCATTGACAAGCAGAAGTCTATTCAGCGGAAAAATCGCGGCAAGCTGACTCGTGTCGCCCTCGTGGGATATACGAATGTCGGAAAATCGACTCTGATGAATCTTCTGAGCAAAAGCGATGTGTTCGCGGAGAACAAGTTGTTCGCCACTCTTGATACGACAGTGCGCAAAGTTGTGATCGACAATCTTCCGTTTTTGCTCACTGATACGGTCGGATTCATACGTAAGCTTCCCACCGGGTTGATCGAATCGTTCAAGTCCACGCTCGATGAGGTGCGCGAAGCCGATATTCTCGTGCATGTGGTTGATATATCCCATCCGAATTTCGAAGAACAGATCGAGGTGGTGAATCAGACCCTGCGCGACGTGTGCGGAGGCGAGGAAAAACCGACGATTCTTGTATTCAATAAGGTTGACGCCTTCACCTATACCCCTAAGGATGCCGATGACCTTACTCCGGTTCGGCGTGAGAATATCTCTCTTGACGAACTCAAGGCATCCTGGATGGCCAAACTGAACGACAACTGTGTGTTCATTTCGGCGCGTACCGGCAAGAATATCGACGAACTGAAACGGCGCCTCTACGAGATGGCTAAGGAAATCCATCTGGCACGATTCCCGTACAACGACCTGCTTTATCAGCAGTATGACGACATAGATTCCGGCATCGAATGACAGTAGTCATAACAGACTCTTTATGCAGATGAGGCAAGATAAGGTCCTATATTATCTTGCCCCTGCTGTTTTCGGCGCGATGCTCGCCCTGTTTTACGGCGTACATGACTACTGGCTCGATGATTATGAATTCAGTCGTTTTCTAAACATAGGCACCGGTAGCGAAAACCTGCTGTCGCTTGTGGCCGAGCGATGGCGTACGGACAGCTTCAGATTGTGCAACTTCTCCGTGCCCCCTCTGTTGCTCCTGCCGAGATGGTTTACGGCCTTGCTTATGGGCGCTGGGTGGAGTGCGTTTCTGCTTCTGTCATTGCGACTGTTCCGTCTGTCAGACTGGCGTTCCGCATGGTTTGCTGTCGGTCTGTTGTCTGTTTTTCCTGCATGGTGGTCCTATCTTCCCACACTCAGCTCAAATGTGAATTACATTCCGTCACTGCTTATAGGAGTCGTGTTGCTTCGGATTTTCATTAATGGGAACAGATTGCCATGCTTTGTCTGTCTTATTGCCGGATTTTTTGCCGGTTGGTGGCATGAGGGTCTGTCAGGACCATTGATAGTCTCGTTTCTCTCGGTTATGATCCTGCATAAAGATTTGCGCACCGGGAGCAACATGAGCCTGACCGCCGGCCTGATAGCCGGATTTTTGGTATTGAACCTTAATCCCGGTTTGATTTATCGCATGAACATGGCAAACGAATATGGCGAATTGTATTCAACAGGAGCCGTGCGCATGGTTAATCTCATGATTAACTGTTCATTGCCGCTGATTGTCGTGCTCATGGCATGGATATGCGTACCTCGGCTCCGGCGTAGAGCATTGTGGCAAATGGTCGTAATCATGATGGCTGCGAGTCTCGCATTGGAAGCCGTCACCGGCATAGTGCGTGCGTCATTCATGAGTCAGTATATTAGCTGTATCGCAGTGGTATGGGTTGCCGCTAAGGCCTTCCGGAGCCGGGCTGTTTTGACAAAGAATCTTCTGGCAGTTATATCCGGGTTAACATGTGTGGCGACATTCAGTTGCGCTGTGTATGGCGGAATAAAGGTCAACGGCTTCAACCGCGCCTTTATCGAAGCATCTGTTACGAATCCCGGCTCTACCAAATTTGTTTTTGCGATTATGCCGGGAGAGGCTCCGACGTTGGCTCTCGGCAAGTCGCCTTCAATGATTTATCAGCTTCCTGCATTCAATTATGTCTGTCCGGTCGAGTTCGATGATATTCTTGACACGAAAGTTATACCTGATGAATTCGCAGACTTCATGCCCGGATTTAACGGATGGCAGCAGACAGAATCCGGCAACTGGAGACGCGGACGCGCGCTCGTGATGCCATATGCCGGAGAATCCACCGATATTTGGCGCAGACTCGGTGCCGAAGTCAGCTATCCGGTGTTGGGGCGCATAGTGACTGTGGTGAACGCATTGCCATTCAGAGGCTGCGACGGAAACATCTACCGCGCCATCGTGCTGAATGAACAGCCGCCATTTATGCCCGAGCCTGCTGATATACGCATCACACGCGAGCACGGAGTATTCAGTTTCCGCTGATCTTATAATTTCGGCGATAGGAGCGAATCGAGTATTACGAGTCGTGCCATGGCCTGTACTACAGGGACTGCCCGGGGTAGGGCGCATACGTCGTGACGGCCCCGCGGTTCGAGAATGGCGATCGAGCCGTCGCGTGCTACAGTCGATTGGCTGCGTCCGAGTGTAGGGATAGGTTTGAATCCCACACGGAAGGTGATCGGGGCGCCGTTCGAAATTCCGCCCTGAATACCCCCGGAATGGTTAGTGCGCAGGGAAATGCCGCCGTGTCCGTCCGGATCGAAAACATCGTTAAGTTCGCTTCCGAGACCGCAACATCCGTCAAACCCCATTCCGTAGTCGAATCCGTGAGCCGCATTTATGCTCATCATGGCGGCTGCAAGACGTGCGTGCAGTTTCCCATAGATAGGTTCACCGATGCCGGCTGGGAGGCCGGTGATGCGTCCGCCTACGATGCCCCCGACCGTATCGCCTTGTGAGGCTACGGAGTGAAGGCAAGCCTCTATGGAATCGGATGTAGGCTTATGAGGACAATACACCGGACTTGACCATATATCATCCTGAGAGAAATCGACGAATTCAGACGGTATAGCCTCCGAACCGACTCTCATGGTGAAGGCCGCGCAATCAATTCCGCGCGGGGCGAGTGCCCATTGGGCTATGGCGCCGGCGGCCACTCGGAGTGAGGTTTCACGAGCTGAGGCGCGTCCACCGCCACGTGGATCAGTGTGACCGTATCGTGCCTGATAGGTATAATCGGCGTGCGATGGACGGTAAACTGTGGATATGGACTCATAATCCTCGCTCCGGACATCTCTGTTGCGTATTAAGAATGCAATCGGAGCGCCTGTGGTGATGCCGCGGTAAAGCCCCGACAGAATATCGACTTTGTCCGGTTCTCGTCTTGGAGAGCCGAATTTACCTCCGGGGGCGCGGCGGCGCATCGCTTCTTCAAGTGTGTCGAAGTCGGCATGGATCCCGGCGGGCATCCCGTCAAGAATGGCGCACATGGCCGGTCCGTGGCTTTCTCCGGCCGTGGTGAGTCGCAAGTTGATGCCGAAGGTGTTCATTCGGGGTCGACGGTAAGGTCAGCCAGCGTACCATGTGTGTATTCGATGAGCTTATCGGGTGCGATGCGCAACTGAAGTCCACGCTGACCTGCGCTCACATATATTACATCGAAATCGGTAGCTGTATGATGATAGAACGTAGGAAATGCTTTTTTCATGCCGATCGGCGAGCATCCCCCGCGGATATATCCTGTCAGCCCAAGCAGGTCTTTCATGTGGAGAAGCTCCACTTTTTTGTACCCCGCCGTGCGGGCGGCTTTCTTGAGGTCGATCTCGCAGTTGCCCGGTACCACGCACACGAAAAAGTCATGCGGGCCGGCTGTCAGTACGATGGTCTTGAATACCTGTTCGATCGGTTCGCCGAGCTGTTCGGCCACATGCTCGGCTGCAAGATTATTCTCGTCCACCTCATATGGCACGAGATCGTATGCTATGCGGGCTCGGTCAAGCAGGCGCGCGGCATTTGTCTTGGCAGGACCTTCGGGCTGTCGGCGGCTCATTGAGGGTCGTAGATAGAGTTGAGTACATGAGCCAGGCGCAGACCTGCACGAAGCAACTGCTGTTCGATGACCGGAGTCCATCGCGCGATGTGATTATAGCTTACCCGCATCCCTGGCTGGAAATAAACATACACCTGTTTGGCGATGCCGTATGTCTCCTTGCCCCACGATTCTGGGTTGCCTTCGGTTATCACCACGATTTCTTCGGGAGTGGCACGGTCAATCTGTTGCTGCCATTCGGTGTAGCTCCATTTGTGACCCGATTCGAGGATGTTCGAGTCCCAGATGTGGTGAAGATTGGTTTCGTTGTTGAAGAATTTGAGTTTTACCTTGTTGCCACCGAGGTCGCTCAGTCGGCCCATATGCATGGGCTGATGCAGGTCGCCCATGCAGTGCGCGAGAATCTTCATCGCCAGAGCCGACTGTTCCGGCGTCAGCGTGGAATCGCGCAACAGCGAAATCTGTTCGGCCACAGCGCGTGTCACATCTCCTTTCTCGTTGCGGGGCATGCTTTCGTATGTCTCCATCGCGTCGATATTGCGGTAATGCCAGGTCTTGGTGTATGCGTAATCGCTGTTGTGCGAGGCATTGTCAAGCCAGTTGGCCCAGTAAACCATCGATTTGCCATCCAGAATCGAGTCGACGGCGGCGCGCGTACGTTCTGTCAGGTGTTGTTCGGCTATATATGCTGTGACATCATGGCCCTTCTGGCTCCAAGCCGAGGCCGAGAGTGTTGCTGCGAGTGCTATTGCGGAAAGAAAGAGATGCTTCATTACAGGTAGGAATTGATTATTTTGAGCAAAGGTAATGGTTTTTGATCAGTAATCCAAAAAAAATGGGTACATTTGCAGTATCAAAACAAATCTACCGATTGTAGCCGTTATGTTAGACATAAGTGAAATTTTCAATGCAGCCGCCGTACTGAAAGGAGTGGCACGCAAGACCGACATAATTCCTGCCAACCGTCTCGATACAGACTGTCAGCTCTACCTCAAGACAGAGAATCTGCAACTGACAGGGTCATTCAAGCTGCGTGGCGCGTATTATAAGATATCGCAACTCACAGAGGAAGAGAAGGCGCGGGGTGTTATAGCCTGCTCGGCCGGCAACCATGCCCAGGGGGTTGCGCTCGGTGCTACTCACAACGGAATAAAATCGCTGATATGTCTGCCGGATGGCGCGCCGATTTCCAAGGTGGAAGCCACCAAAGGCTATGGGGCTGAAGTGTGTCTTGTACCCGGCGTATATGACGACGCATACGCTAAAGCTCTTGAGCTCAAGGACCAGTTCGGCTATACGTTCGTGCATCCTTTTGATGACGAAAAAGTTATAGCCGGACAGGGTACCATCGGCCTTGAAATACTCGAACAGTTGCCTGATGTCGAGGCAGTTGTGGTGCCGATAGGCGGCGGTGGATTGATTTCAGGCGTCGCATTCGCCATCAAGACCCTGCGGCCGGATGTCAAGGTCTACGGTGTGCAGGCGGCAGGCGCGCCTTCGATGGAACAATCGCTCAAAAAAGGCGAGAGCATCCATCTTGATTCAGTCTCGACTATCGCTGACGGTATAGCCGTCAAACAGCCGGGGGTGAACACGCTTGAACTTTGCCGCAAATATGTGGACGAGGTGGTAACCGTTACCGATGACGAGACCGCAGCTGCCATTCTCGCGCTGATGGAACGCCAGAAAGTTGTGGCCGAGGGGGCCGGTGCCGTGGGCGTAGCGGCTGTGATGTTCAGGAAACTGCCTGTCGAAGGAAAGAAGGTGGTATGCATCGTTTCGGGAGGTAATATCGATGTAAATATGCTTAATCGAGTGGTGGCGCGAGGTCTCAGCAAGAGCGGCCGTCATTATACATTTATCATTGACCTGTTCGACAAACCGGGTCAGCTGAGCAGCGTACTTCAGACGATAGCCGGTGAGGGTGCGAATGTAATTTCTGTGACGCACGAACGCGCCAATTCCAATTCGGCGGATATCAACGGGTGTACAATACGCCTCGAACTCGAGACTCGTGACCGCGATCATATCGATTCTCTGCGCGACACCATGACCCAAGCCGGATTTACTGTGCTTAACTGATCGGATCAGAAATAAGTGATTTTTGCGGATAGGGTCTTGCATGATACTGTCCGCATTTTTTGTCTTACCAATTTTTTTGCCGTATGGTGTAATTATTCGGTCTTGTGTGCGTCATATAGAATATGATTACTCTGAAGGATATAAATAAAACGTATCCGGGAGCCGTGCCGCTGCATGTGCTCAAGGATATAAATTTACATATAGACAAGGGTGAGCTCGTCGCTATTATGGGAGCTTCGGGTTCCGGTAAATCCACACTGCTCAACATTCTGGGCATCCTTGACACATACGACACCGGAGAATACTTTCTTGACGGGAAATTGATACGCGACCTCAGCGAGAACCGCGCCGCCGACCTTCGCAACCGCCTCATAGGCTTTGTGTTCCAGTCGTTCAACCTGATAAATTATAAGTCAGCTTTGGAGAATGTGGCACTTCCGCTTATGTATCAAGGAGTCGGACGCCGCCGTCGAAACGCGCTTGCGATGGAGCAGCTTGAACGTATGGGTCTGGCCGACCGCGCTTCTCATCTCCCAGGCGAGATGTCAGGCGGCCAGAGGCAACGCGTGGCCATAGCACGTGCGCTTGTCACCCGCCCCGCAATCATTCTTGCCGATGAACCCACCGGTGCACTCGATTCAAAGACATCGAAAGAAGTGATGCAGGTGTTCCGCGACCTCAACGCCGAGGGAATGACCATCGCTATCGTGACACATGATCCCGGAGTCGGAGCTGCCACCAACCGTATAATCAAAATCGTAGACGGACGTATCTCGGAAGATGTTTGACCTTATAAGCGAAATATCACAGAGTCTGCGCACCAACCGCACGCGCACGCTGCTGACCGGACTGGCTGTGGCTTGGGGCATCTTTATGCTCATAGTGCTGTTGGGGGTGGCCCGCGGAGTGGTGAACACGTTCAACACAAACATGGGCGGAGGACAGTCGAACGAGATGTCCGTATGGGGTGGCCGCACTTCAGTGCCTTATAAGGGATATAAGGACGGGCGCCGGGTGGTTCTGAAAGATAATGACGGTCCTATGTTGGTGGAACAGGTAGAAGGAATAGCCGAGGTGGTGCCGACTGCTTCTGCTTCGGTCACTGTATCCACCCTGAAGGATTACTCGTCGGGGATCGAAGCCGTGTATCCCTCAGCGGGAAAAGAATTCGACAACTTGGTGGCCGGGCGTTTTATAAATGAACGCGACATTCAGGAGCGCCGTCGTGTTATGGTAATCCGTGATCTCACGGCACGCCGTCTTTTCGATTGTGCGCCGGAAGAAGTCGAAGGCAAGACCGTGAATTGCATGGGGCTTTCATGGACAATCGTAGGCGTTTATCATCACCGTTGGCGTGGTGGAAATTTCGTACCGTATACCACATATAAGGCGCTCACAGGTTTCAGCGAAGACGCCAGCGAGCTCAAGGTGCTTGTGGAAGGTCTTGCCACTCAGGAGGACGGTGACCGTGTGGAACGCGAACTGACCGAAGCGCTTGCAGCCTCACATGAATTCAATCCCACTGATAAGAACGCCGTCTGGATATGGAACCGATTCAGCAATTTCGTGCAGAGTGCGTCAGCCCTCAAAATATTGACTCTGAGTGTATGGATAATAGGCATTTTCACCTTGTTAAGCGGTATTGTGGGTGTGAGCAACATAATGTTCGTGTCCGTGCGCGAACGCACCCATGAGATCGGTGTGCGCAGAGCGATCGGTGCCCGTCCGCGCAACATCCTTACTCAGGTGGTGACTGAAAGCATCGTCATAACCACCATGTTCGGATATATCGGCATCGTGCTCGGAATGATAGTTTTGCAGATTATCGACTATTTTATGAAGAATTCTCCCGGCGAAAAGCCGCTGGAGAACCCCACAGTCGATCTCTCGCTGGCCATTCAGGTCACTGTGGTGCTGATAATTGCCGGAGCGGCAGCCGGCTTGTTCCCGGCACTAAAAGCTCTTAAAGTAAAACCTGTTGAAGCCCTGAGAGACGAATGAGATTTACATTTTTCGATCCTGAAAACTGGCGTGAGATCACAGCCACATTGGCGCGCAACAAAACCCGCACGCTGCTCACGGCCTTCGGTATTTTCTGGGGGACGGCGATGCTTGCCATGCTCTACGGAGGTTCGCATGGACTTGCCGGAATGATGAACCGTCACTTCGCCGGAATGTCTACCAACAGCGGTTTTTTCATGTCCGGCACACGTTCCATCTCACATCGCGGGTTCAATAAGGGGTCTTCCTGGCAACTGACGCTCAACGATGTGCGTATGATCCGCAAACATGCACCCGCGGTCGATGCGGTGTCTGCCGTTGCCACCGCGAGGGGTTCCGGTGTTAACGGCAATCGCAGCAAGACAGCTACAGTGATTGGCGTCGATGAGGACTACAGTTCGCTGCTCATTCCCGTCGTTCTCGACGGTCGATTCATCAATTCGTCCGATATCGCGTCCGCGGCTAAAGTCGTGGTGCTTGGCAAGAATGTCGCCACGGAGTTATTCGGCGGTGAATCGCCCGTGGGCAGATATGTTGCTGTCAACAATGTATATTATAAAGTGGTGGGAGTGGCTGACCAGATGTCCGATGTGAGTATAGCCGGCAGGATTGGCGATTCATTTCTGATGCCCCTTACCACGCTCCAGAAGACTTTCAATATGGCCGAAAACATCCATTTCGTCGTATTTTCGGCTCCGGAAGGCAAATCTCCGGCTGACAATGAGGAGTTCCTTCGCCGATACCTCGGAAGTGTTCATTCTTTCCGCCCTGACGATACCCGAGCTCTTGAATTCGAGGATATAGCCGAGCAGTTCGAGCAGATAGGCATGCTATTTACCGGAATCTCTATCCTTGCATTGTTTGTCGGTGCGGGGTCGCTTCTGGCCGGTGTGATAGGCGTCGGAAACATCATGTGGATCATAGTCAAGGAACGCACGCGTGAGATCGGTATACGTCGAGCCATCGGCGCTCGGCCGGCAGACATCATGACACAGGTGCTTTGTGAGGCTGTAGCTCTCACACTCGTGGCCGGAACGGCAGGAGTATGTTTCGCCGCTTTAGTGCTCGGACTCGTCGACCATTTCACCTCTGATCCGCTTCTCGGCAAAGCCGGATTTGAGATATCTTTCAATGCTGCCGTCGCCATTGTGCTCGCTTTCTTTGTCCTCGGTTCGGCAGCAGGTACTATACCGGCCCTCAGAACATTGAAAATCAAACCCATCGAAGCTCTTAACGATAAATAAAACACACCGTATATGAAAAAATTCTTTCGCATTTTGCTTTGGCTGATCCTTGCCGCCGTCATAGTCGGCACATTTTACTTCCTTTATCAGAATTCGCGGCCGGTGGAGGAACGGTTCGACACTATAACTCCCTCGACCGGATCCATCAGCCGTACTACGGTGCTCGCGGGCAAGATTGAGCCTCGCGACGAGATTGAGATAAAACCACAGATATCAGGTATTATCTCCGAAATTACGGTTGAAGCCGGTGATTTCGTCCACGAAGGCGACGTCATCGCCCGCATCAAGGTGATTCCCGACGCTTCGTCGCTTTCGTCGGCGCAGTCGCGCATCAATGCGGCTCAGATTGAACTTTCCGACGCTGCAGTGAAATGGCGTCGCGACAGCACTCTTTATGCCCGCAAGGTCATAGCCCGTGAGGAGCTTGAAAACTCCCGCAAGACCTATGATAAGGCTCGGGAGGAACTCGAAGCCGCACGTGACGTCTACCGAATCGTTCGCGAAGGCGTGTCACAATACAATGCGTCAGAGAGCAATACTATGGTTCGTGCCACCATCACCGGCTTGATTCTCGATGTGCCTGTGAAGGTCGGATCGTCAGTAATTCAGGCTAACACGATGAACGACGGTACGACGATAGCCACGATAGCCGATATGAATAATCTGATTTTCAAGGGAAATGTTGATGAGACTGAAGTCGGTATGCTGCGTGTCGGCATGCCCATGAACATCTCCATCGGTGCCCTTCCCGACATGCGTCCGGCCGGTTCGATTGAATATATCGCACCCAAGGGTAAGGAAGAAAACGGAGCTAACAGTTTTGAGATAAAGGCTGCGCTTACATTCGATTCGATCGCCGGGCTGCGCGCCGGCTACAGCGCCAATGCCACCGTTATTCTCGCGGAAGCCAAGGATGTGCTGACTGTACCTGAAAGCACAGTGGAATTCATGGGCGACTCGGCTTTCGTGTATGTCCGTACGGATACGGTTCCCAAACCTGTATTTGAACGCCGGGCCGTGACCACCGGACTCAGCGACGGTATAAACGTGGAAATCAAAGAAGGAATAGACTCACTGGCCGTGCTTCGCGGTGCAAAACTCTGATGTGACATGAAAAATTTTCTCAGACTTGCAGTAGCTGCGGGCATATCGCTCTCAACGATGTACGCCTCTGCTCAGACATGGACATTGGACAGTTGTGTGGCGTATGCCGTAGAGCATAACATTGATGTGCGCCGGGCTGTCCTTGAGGCACGTCAGGGACAGGAGGATGTGACTTCCGCCAAAGATGCGTTCCTGCCGCAAGTGCAGGGTTATGCATCGCAGAATTTCAGCTTCGGCCGCGCGCTAACAGCCGATAATACATATGCCAACCGTAACACCACGAGTTTCGCGGCCGGTGCACAGTTGTCAATGCCGATATTCAGCGGCCTCAGAAATCTGCGTACCAAACGCCGGGCCGAAACATCGCTGCTCGCGCTGCTCGAACGCACGGAGGCTGCCAAGGATAACGTGACCCTTAACGTGATGGCTCTTTATCTTCAGGCTTTATATACGTCAGAGATGCTGGAGATCGAACGTCTCAATCTTCAGATATCCCGCGATGAACTCTTGCGGCGTCAGCAGCTTCTTGAAGCAGGTAAGATTCCCGAACTTGATGTCTATGAGGCGCGGTCGCAGGTTAGCCGCGACGAGCTGTCAGTGGTAAACGCAGCCAATGACAGCATCCTCGCGGTGCTTGATCTGCGGCAGTTGCTCAATCTTCCTGAAGACAGCGAAATGGTTCCGGCCGAAGTGGATCAGGAATACGGTCCGCTCATCCCGGCTGAAGAAATCTACACACGAGCCTTACAGATAAATCATACCGTTCGTGCCGGACATCTCGAGGCGCGCGCGGCGGAGCAGGGCGTTTCTCTTGCAAAATCCGGTTGGCTGCCCACACTCTCTTTCAACGCCGGGTTGTCCTCCAATTATTACCGTACCACCGGCTTTCAGAATGAATCGTTCGGCGCTCAGATGCGGCATAATTTCGGTAAATCGCTCGGTTTCTCGCTTTCCGTACCTCTGTTCGACGCTTTTGGCACACGGAACAATGTGCGTCGTGCTCGCCTGCAGCAGGAATCGGCCGACCTCGCGCTTGAAAACAGCCGCCTCAATCTCCGCAAGGCCATAGTTCAGAGCCACGCTCAGGCTGTGGCAGCCGCAAAAAAACAGATGGCAGCCTCTACAGCCGCCGAATCTGCGGCGAAGGCTTTCGAGGCCATGCAGGTCAAGTATGACAACGGCCGTGCCACACCCACTGAATACGCCAAGGCCAAGACCGACTATATGAGCGCGCTGGCGCAGCAGGTGCAGGCCAAATATGAAACTATCCTGCGCACACGGATTCTTGATTTCTACTACACCGGCCAATGACGGACAGCCAACAATCCGGAGTTAAGATATGCAAGAACTGCGGGGCGCAATGCTCATCACGCTTCTGTCCTGACTGCGGCCAGGCTGTGTCTGAAGAACGTCTTAAAAACAAGACATTTTTCTTAGGCCTCCTGTCCGGCTTCACGAGGATAAACCGTGGACTGTTGTACACATCGTGGCATCTGTGGGTTCACCCCTGGCGTGTCATCAGGGATTACATCCAATGCCGCAGAGTGTCTTATACTCCTCCGGTCAACATGTTCGTGCTTCTTTGTTTTCTTGGGTCGGTGGTCGCCGGGCTTGTGACCGTGGATGTGATGATCACGGCCGAGGATGTCGATCTTTCCTCGTTGCCTGTTGGCTACAAGATCGGGTACTACATAGGGCAATTCTTCAAGAACAGCGTTATCGCACAGAATCTCACAATTTATCTGCCGGCGCTTCTCGCGTTGCCGATAGTCTACTGTCGCAAGGGGGCCGGCAAATACAATCTTGCGGAATATTTCACCGCGCTGCTCTATCTCATCAACGCGTTCATTGTCTTCGGCATTGTCACCCTTCCTTTGAAGTTTCTTGTTACGGACGCGGTATATTCCGGCATTGAACTATGCTATACTGTGGCGATCGTTGCCATAAGTCTTATCAAAGCGTTCCCGATGGCCACGCTAAGTGCCGCCATAAAATATTTCGTTTTGTTCCTCATCGTGTCGATGCTGATCTATATGCTGATTTTCGTCGGAATAGGTCTGCTTATTATGCCTACGTAGCCCCTCTTGATAATTTGAGGCTGCCTGATATTAATTGTCAGACAGCCTCATTACGATTTACTTCTTTATGACCTTTTCGATTTTAGAGCCGGCTCGCCGGATATAGATTCCTACAGCCGTGGGAGGTTCAACTTTTCGTCCGTCGAGTGTGAACCAGATCTCATCTTCGGACGCCGGCGCTATCTGAACATCTTCTGTTCCGGCCGGATCGTATTCCCAGAGCTTGAATCCGCCTTTCCCTTCAAAGAGGATATTGTTATCCTCGTCGGTGACATAGCAGAGTCGGGGTTGCATTTGGTGGGGATAATTGTCATACGGATTTACTCCCAAGGGCGCGAAGAATAGTTCGGAAAGATATTCTCCCGAGTCCGTGTAGCCGAATTCCGGAACGGAGTACACGGTAGCGTTTTGCAAATGCCGGCAGTCTTCATTGTATCCTTTGACGTTCAGAATATACCGCTGATAATCAAATCCGGAATTCGTTATTGCTTCATGCTTGTCAAATGCAAATTTTACGAATTCATTATCATCCGGGTCATATCCGCATGAACCGTCACAGGTGGAAGTATAAACAAATTCTCGTCCTTCTTCTCCGAAAAGTTCGAAGTCTATTATTCTATTTTCCCCCTGTTCTCGTGTCAAATGGTAAAGCGGTCCGAATAATTGAATGAATAGAGGATGTTCCTTCAGCTCTTCTCCGGCAGAATAACGGGTGAAAACCTTGCTTCCCTCCTGGCGGATATGGCAGATAGTAATTACTTCATCAGAAAGAACGGGTTCTTCGTTCGGTGAAGTGACCAGATACCTGATCTGTTGTACAGGATACCATGTTTCGCCGTCTATATCGACCGGAGCTGCAATTCTGAAACCGAAATCCTGATCGTTCAATCCTGCTACCGGTGCATTATACCACCACGTACGCCCCTCGACTACCATCTGAACGGGTTTGTTTGAGGATTCAGCCCCGTCCATGCGACTTATTTGCGCGGCCATGTAGTTTGCGATACTAAACAACATGGCGAAAATCAGAATTAACTTTTTCATAGCTTTGTAGTATGGTTTGGCAAAGATATATACGATTTTAGATTTTGTCGGACTCAAGGAAATTTACTTCTTTACAACCTTTTCGATTTTAGAGCCGGCTCGCCGGATATAGATTCCTCCTGCCGCCGGTGATCCAACTTTTCGTCCGTCAAGTGTGAACCAAGTCTCATCTTCGGATTCCGGCGCTATCTGAACATCTTCTGTTCCGGCCGGATCGTATTCCCAGAGCTTGAACCCGCCTTTCCCTTCAAAGAGGATATTGTTATCCGCGTCGGTGACATAGCGGAGGCGTGGATTTACCTGATATGGGTACGAAGCAAAGAAATATACACCCATGGGCGCGAAAAATAGTTCTGAATAGAATTCGGACGAGTCTGTATAGCCAAATTCTGGGACGGAATAGATAGTCGTTTCCCACATATCATAAAATGCACACCGTCTTTCCGTATTGGTCAGTTCAAACTGCATGTATTCGTTTCCCGAGTTAGAAATTAAATTAGAGTTTCCGAACGTAAGCTCCATAAAGTCTTTATCAGGATTGGTATCATCGGAAGAATAGATAAATTTTTCACCGCTCTCACCATACAACTGAATTTCCAATGTCGTTGCACTTTCAGTAATATCTGGCGAATAGACCAAATTCTGACATGGTCCAAAGAATTGATGAAATAATGGATGATTTTTGATCGCGTCGTTATTGTATGATATCCGAGTATATATCTTGCTGCCCACTTGTCGAATATGGCATAAGGTGATTGCTTCATCGGATAACTCAGGCTTCCCATTATAAGGCTCGACAAGATACCTGATCTGTTGTACAGGATACCATGCTTCGCCGTCTATCTCGACCGGAGCAGCGATCCGGAAACCGAAATCCTGATTGTTCAATCCTGCAACCGGTGCATCATACCACCACGTACGTCCCTCTACTACCATCTGACCGGGTTTGTTTGAAGATTCAACCCCGTCCGTGCGGCTTATTTGTGCGGCCATGTAGTTTGCGATACTAAACAACGTGGCGAAAATCAGAATTAACTTTTTCATAGATCTGTAATTTGGTTTCGTTTTGCAAAGATAATTACGGTTATAATTAAAATCAAGTGTGTTAATAAATATTTAGTTTTTTTAACAACATAAATTTGAGATTAGGTATTGTTTTTGTTTTAAAAAGGCTGTTCCCCACAATCTTATGAGATGATAAGTAATTTTGACTTTCGTAAGCTTTGGTGCTCGAAATTATAATTACTATAGATGTCTCCCTTTTCACGCTCAAAACTTGAGAAAAGATACAGAATCGCCAAAATAAAACTTGAGAAAACATACAACTTCTCCGAAATAAATTTTGAGATTCCGACATGATGTTATGGCAATATTTTGATTGTTAGACAATTAGACAAAACACAGGGTCGCTGCACGGATTTCCGTGCAGCGACCCTGTGTTTTGTCGGTTATATTGTTATTTCTTTTGTTCTACGGGACGGATGTCGTATGCGCCGATTGCGAGGGTGAAGCCCCAGTAGATGAAGGCGATTGAGGTGAGGAACGATACCATCATCATGTCGCTTACCCAGCCTGCTTCAAGGAAGAAGAATCCGATGAGAAGCATGAGGATACCGTTGATAATGCCTAACCACCAGTATTTGGTGCCACGGTAGCAAGCGTTGATCAAGGCTTCGATGCCCCAGAATACGAATACGAATGCGAGGAAGTAGGGGAATACGGCTTCTGAGAGAACGATGCTGCGCACGAGCATGAAACCGATGAACATGTTGATCACACCGCCGGCGAGCCACCAGCCCCAGGCGCGGGCGTGGTTAGGTCCGCTTGCCACACAGAGCTGTACGATACCTGCGAGGATGAGCAGCCAGCCGAAGATCTGAGATGCGATAGCGTATCCGGCTTCGGGCCAGAACCAATAAGCGAAACCTGAGAGAACCATCAGGATGCCGACTACGAGGACAACCCACCATGCGCGGGTCGTGCCGAGATAATTGAGATTAAAGGCTTTCATAATGCGTTTTATTTTGTTAGTTGAATTTATCGGATGAGTATGCGGAAAATTCCGCTTTTTTCGTTCTTGTATTTTAATAACATCCGCGCCCCTCGGTTGGTTTGATTGGTATTGAGTTTTTTTGTAACTTTGCGCTGTTAATTTAAATATGATATATCCTGAAAATTTCGAAATAAAGATCGGTTTTGACGCCGTGCGTCGCATGGTGGCTGAGAAGTGCGAGAGCGATCTTGGGCGTAGACGTGTCGATGCAATGGAGTTCTCCGACGATTATGCCCTTGTGAGCGAGCGCGTCGGACGCGTCGCCGAGTTCAAGACTATCATCGGCAGCGGAGACGATTTTCCTTCGGGGGGAATACGCGACCTTACGGTTCGCCTCAAGGCTATACGTCCCGAGGGCACCTACCTTACAGCCTCGGAACTTCTTGACCTGAGCGTGTCCCTTCAGACAATGGCGGCCATCAGTAATTTTTTCAGCAGCCGTTTCACAGATGAAGGCACTACACCTTATCCGCTTCTGAGTGATGCAGCTTCGCGTCTGGGTGTGTTTCCGGCGCTCTGCACGCTCATAGGCCGTGTGGTCGACCGCTGGGGCGGGGTGAAGGATAATGCGTCTCCCGAACTTGCTGATATCCGCAGTCGGCTGAGCCGCATGTCAGGCACCATCGCGTCGGTTATGCGGAGGGTGATAGCGAATGCTGTCCGCGACGGATATCTCGAACCCGACACCACTCCCGGCATGCGCGACGGACGTCTCGTTATCCCGGTCGCACCCATGAACAAACGCCGTATTTCAGGCATCGTGCATGATGAGAGTGCTTCAGGAAAGACTGTGTTTATCGAGCCGGCCGAAGTGGTGGAGGTCAACAACCGCCTGCGCGAACTCCAGATCGAGGAGCAGCGCGAGGTGACACGCATACTCATTTCTGTAGCTTCAGACCTCCGCCCGCATCTCGATGATATGCTGTCGAGTTTCGACATACTCGGCTTGTTTGACTTTATCCGCGCCAAGGCCTTGTGGGCGGTGGACGCCGGCGGCAATCTTCCGCATCTGTCGCGTGAGCCCGAGATGGAATGGTATCACGCCTGCCATCCGGTGCTTCAGCGTAGCCTCGCGCGCCATGGCAAGGAGATAGTGCCGCTTGACATCCGTCTCACTCCGAAGGAGCGGATTCTGGTGATTTCCGGTCCCAATGCCGGTGGTAAATCGGTCACCTTGAAGACTGTCGGCATCGTACAATATATGTTGCAGTGCGGACTCCTCCCTCCGGTTTACGAAAACTCTCACATGGGTGTTTTCCGAAGCATCTTCATTGACATTGGCGACGATCAGAGTCTCGAGGACGATCTGTCCACATATTCATCGCATCTCCGTAACATGAAACGCCTCCTCGCCTCCGGAGACAGCCGCACTCTCATGCTTATTGATGAATTCGGGTCAGGCACCGAGCCGCAGATCGGCGGTGCCATTGCTCAGGCATTGCTTGCCGAATTCAACGCCAAGGGAATGTGGGGCGTGGTCACCACCCACTTCCAGAATCTGAAGAAATTTGCTGAAGAGACTGCCGGACTCGTTAACGGCTCGATGCTTTACGACCGCAGGGAAATGCGCCCTATGTTCGCCCTCGCCATAGGTAATCCCGGCAGTTCGTTCGCCATAGAGATCGCCCGGAAAATCGGACTTCCGGAAAGTATCATCTCCGCAGCGGGAGAGATCGTGGGCAGCGATTATGTCAACCTTGACAAATATCTGCTCGACATCGCCCGCGACCGTCGCTACTGGGAAAACAAACGTCAGCAGATCCGTCAGAAAGAAAAGCGTATAGATGACGCGCTCGAGCGTTACGAGGATGCCGCCGAGACGCTCAGGCGTCAGCGGCGCGAAATTATCGAGGATGCCCGGCGCGAAGCCTCAAAGATACTGGACGGCAGCAATGCGGCCATCGAGCGCACCATTCATGACATCCGCCAGGCTCAGGCCGAACGCGAGCAGACTCTTGAAGCGCGCCGCAGACTGCGCGAGCAGAAAGAAGCCTTGGCCTCCGGAACCGCCGACATTAGCGAGCCGGCGGCACTCGCGCGCGCGCCGAAGTCGAAAAAGCACCGTCAGTCTCTTCCGGACAAGCAAAAGGATGCCGACACCCGCCCTATCGCAGCTGGCGATTACGTTCTGCTCGACGGTGCAGGCACGCCGGGTGTGGTCGAGGAGATCAGACAGAAAGATGCTGTCGTGATTTTCGGACATCTCCGCACCTCTGTGAAGCTTTCGCGGCTCAGCCGTACGATGAAACGGCCCTCAAGCGGTGCCGCGAAATCGCCGGCATTGGTCACGGCAGCCACATCGGAAGCCTCGCGCGAGCGTCAGTTGAATTTCAAACAGGAAATCGACGTGCGCGGCATGCGTGTCGATGAAGCTATACAGGCGGTCACCTATTTCATCGATGACGCCATCCAGTTCAACGCATCGCGGGTGCGTATTCTCCACGGAACAGGCACCGGCGCGTTGCGGCAGTATATCAGACAGTATCTTGACACCGTAGGACCTGTGCGCCGCTATGCCGACGAGGATGTGCGTTTCGGCGGCGCAGGCATAACAGTAGTTGAATTATGACAGACACAGAAAAGAAAGACATTGCGCCGGCCACGGAGCGGCATCTGTTGTGGAGGTTGTTTTTCACCTTCATGAAGATAGGCGCGTTCACCTTCGGAGGCGGATGGGCCATGATTTCGATTATCCAGCGCGAGGTGGTCGACAAACACCGCTGGATCGACAAAGCCGAATTTCTCGACTTGCTCGCTGTAGCACAGTCGCTTCCGGGCATCCTGGCCGTCAATATCTCGGTTAGCGTCGGCGACCGCCTGCGTGGTTTCCGCGGGAGCGCCGTTGCCGCCCTCGGCACCATTTTGCCTTGTTTTCTCATCATTCTTTGTATCGCCATCTTCCTCACCCCGGACATCATAACCCATAATCCCGTGATTTCCGCCATATTCAAGGGCATCCGTCCCGCGGTCGTGGCGCTCATCGTCGCTCCGGTGATCACTTCGGCCAAAGCGGCCAATATCGGACTGAAAACCGCATGGATTCCGGCCGTTGTGGCTCTGCTGATATGGTCGAAATGGCCGGTGGTGTCGAATCCCATCCTGTTCATTGTCTTGGGCGGACTGATCGGATGGTGGCAGTTGCGTAACGCCCGGAAAGGAGGTGCGGCGCAATGAGCATTTATCTGAAACTTATATGGAGCTACCTCAAGATTGGCTTCTTCGGCTTCGGTGGCGGTTACGCCATGCTCGCACTGATCGAGAACGAGATAGTCACTCCGGGATGGATCACGGAAAAGATGTTTACCGACATCGTGGCCATCTCGCAGATGACTCCGGGGCCCATCGGCATTAATTCGGCCACATACATCGGATATGTCGCTCCGCTGAAAGCCATGCCTGACGCCTCACCGCTGCTCGGTGTGCTCGGGTCGATAATCTGCACGCTTGTGGTGGTGCTTCCCTCTTTCCTCTTGGTAATATATGCAGGACACATTATTCACCGTCATAGGCAGAGCACGGTGGTCGAAGGCATTTTCCGCGGCCTCAGGCCTGTTGTCATAGGCCTGATCGCATCCGCAGCGCTGATTCTGATGAATGGTGAGAACTTCGGCTACACCACACGCGACGTGCTGATAAGTTGCGGCATCGCTGTGGCTGCCCTCGCCGTCAATCTCTTTACGAAGATTCATCCCATACTGATAATCTGTGCGGCCGGCCTGTTGGGCTATGTCATTTATTGATTCTATGCAAAGTCAAAATATAGAAACCCGATATCAGGAGGCGCTGGACTGGCTCTTTTCACAGATCCCTGCGTTCCACCGCGAGGGTGCCGGAGCCTACAAACCCGGTCTTGAGACCATATCGACACTCTGCCGTGCGCTCGGCAATCCGCAGATGCAATATAAGACCGTGCACGTCGGAGGTACGAACGGAAAGGGCTCCGTGTCGTCGCTGATAGCATCGGTGCTCACTGAGGCCGGGCACACTGTCGGACTTTTCACGTCGCCGCATCTCGTTGATTTCCGCGAGCGGATCCGCGTCAATGGCGAAATGATCACACGTGAGGGTGTGCTTGATTTTCTCGATCGGTATAAAGCGCTGAATCTCGACATCGAACCGTCGTTTTTCGAGCTCACTACAGCTATGGCGTTCGACTGGTTCGCGCGTCGGGGAGTAGACTGGGCCGTGATAGAGGTAGGACTTGGCGGTCGGCTCGATTCCACTAATATCATCGTTCCGCAGTTGAGCGTGATTACTAATATTTCACTTGACCACACTTCCCTGCTCGGCGACACTCCGGAACTGATCGCGGCGGAGAAAGCCGGTATCATCAAAGAGAATGTTCCTGTGGTTATCGGTCGAGCCGAGGGCGAAGTGATGCGGGTTTTCAATCGCGCGGCCTCGGAGCGTTTCGCGTTGGCGCGGTTCGCGCACATGATCCCCGCTTACACAGAGGCTGTAAACTGCGGTACACATATATTATATAAAGGTACACCCTGGGGCGATATCAGTTGTCCGCTCACGGGCGATTGTCAGCCGGAGAATGCCAACACTGTGCTCTATGCCCTCGCGTTCCTTCCAGGGATGACACGCGAGGCGGTGACACGGGGATTCACGCGCGTATTGGAGAATTCCGGACTTGCCGGCCGGTGGATGACAGTCAGTACCTCCCCTCTCACCGTCTGCGACACAGCGCATAACCCCGGCGGATGGGAAATCCTCGGGCCGCAGCTTGAACGGCTCGCCCGGGAGCGTCCGTTGCATATCGTTATTGGTTTCGTGGCCGACAAGGACCTCTCCACCATCACCGGCTATCTGCCCCGTGGCGCAAGCTACTACTTCACTCAACCGTCCACTCCTCGCGCACGCGACGCCGAGGACACGGCGCGTGTCTGCCGGGATGCGGGGCTCGAGGGGGGAGTTTACGCCTCTGTGAAAGAGGCACTCCGTGCTGCCCGGAAGTCTGCCGGCGATGCTGGAGCGGTATTCGTGGGCGGGTCTACATTCGTAGTGGCTGATTTTCTGGAACTTTTCAGCGCCTGATACGTTCTATTGACAGATTACTAACCCTCAATAAAATTCAAGATGGAATACTTATCCAATGACAAACTGGTGATAGTGGGCGCCGCCGGCATGATCGGCTCGAACATGGCCCAGACCGCCCTGATGATGAAACTCACTCCCAACATCTGCCTTTACGACACCTATGCTCCGGGTCTCGAAGGCGTGGCCGAAGAACTGCGTCAGTGTGCGTTCGAAGGCGCGAACATCACCGCCACTTCCGATGTGGCCGAAGCTTTCAAGGATGCCAAATACATCGTTACCTCCGGCGGTGCGGCGCGTAAGGCCGGTATGACCCGCGAAGACCTCCTTAAAGGCAACGCGCAGATCGCCGAACAGTTAGGCAAAGACATCAAGCAGTATGCTCCCGATGTGAAGCATGTTGTCGTAATCTTTAATCCTGCCGACATCACCGGCCTGATCACCCTGCTTTATTCGGGTCTTAAGCCCAATCAGGTGTCGACACTCGCCGCGCTCGACTCCACACGCCTGCGCAACGAGCTCGCCAAGTATTTCAAAGTTCCGGCCGACGAAATCCAGATGCCGCGCACATACGGCGGACACGGCGAACAGATGGCCGTATTCGCCAGCACTTGCACCGTAGCCGGACAGCCCCTCTCGCAGATCATCGGCACAAAGGCTCTCCCCGAACAGGAGTGGACCGCAATGAAACAGCGCGTGATCCAGGGCGGCAAGAATATCATCGACCTTCGCGGACGTTCGTCGTTCCAGAGCCCGGCATATCTCTCCATAGAGATGATCGCGGCCGCAATGGGTGGCAAACCCTTCACATGGCCCGTCGGCACTTATGTCAACAACGGTGAATACAACCACATCATGATGGCTATGGAAACCACCGTCGACGCCAACGGCGTTACAGTCAAACCCGTGCAGGGCACACCTCTCGAGCACAAGGAACTCGACCAGAGCTATCACCATCTCTGCACTCTGCGCGACGAGGTGATCTCTCTCGGCATCATGCCTCCTATCCACGACTGGAGCAAGATCAACCCCAATCTCTGATTAGAGAAAAATAGCTGAATAAATATGTTATGTAACATATTCTGTGTGATATGTTACATAACATATTTATTTTTATGCAAGGTTTCGGATTTTATTTGTAAATTGCGGCTGAAAAAGTCCGTTGCATTGCACGCGATGGACCTTTCAGCAGTAACCAATAATCTTAAACCTAACCTAAAACTGAACTGATGAAAGTATATAAAACCCACGAAATCAAAAACATAGCCTTGCTCGGAAGCAAGGGCTCCGGTAAGACCACACTCGCTGAGTCGATGCTCTTCGAGTGTGGCGTTATAAAACGTCGCGGTACTGTTGAAGCCAACAATACCGTCTGCGACTATTTCCCCGTGGAAAAAGAATATGGATCATCGGTATTCTCTACTGTATTCTATGCCGAATTCAACGGCAAGAAGCTCAATGTGATCGACTGCCCGGGTGCCGATGACTTCGTCGGCAACGCCATCACAGCCCTCAACGTCACCGATACCGGCGTAATCGTTATCAACGGACAGTACGGCGTGGAAGTCGGCACTCAGAACATCTTCCGCACCGCATCTTCTATCAAGAAACCCATCATCTTCGCCATCAACCAGCTCGACGGCGAAAAGGCCGATTACGACAATGTGATCGAGCAGATGCGCGAAATCTTCGGCCCGAAAGTTACCCCCATCCAGTACCCCATTGCATGCGGTGCCGGCTTCAACAGCTTCATCGACGTCCTCATCATGAAGAAACTCACTTGGGGTCCCGAAGGCGGAACACCCAAAGTGGAAGACATCCCCGCTGATCAGCACGACCGCGCCCAGGAGCTGCATAAGGCTCTCGTGGAAGCTGCCGCCGAAAACGACGAATCTCTCATGGAGAAATTCTTCGAGACCGAACACCTCACCGAGGACGAACTCCGTCTGGGCGTGCGCAAGGGCCTCATCGACCGTTCCATCTATCCCGTATTCTGCGTCAGCGCCGTAAAAGACATGGGCGTGCGCCGCATGATGGAATTCCTCGGCAACGTGGTTCCCTTCGTTGACGATATGCCCGCTCCCGAGAATACAGCAGGTCAGGAAGTGAAACCCGATCCCGCCGGTCCCCTCAGCCTTTATGTGTTCAAGACCACAATCGAACCCCACATCGGCGAAGTCAGCTACTTCAAGGTGATGAGCGGCACACTCCGCGCCGGCGACGACCTCGAGAACGTCACCCGCGGCTCCAAGGAACGCCTCGCTCAGATCTACTGCGTATGCGGCCAGATCAAGACCCCCATCGACGCCATCGAGGCCGGTGATATCGGCGCGACCGTCAAGATGAAAGACGTGCGCACCGGCAACACACTCGACGCCAAAGGCGTGGACTGGGAATTCGACTTCATCAAATATCCCGCTCCCAAATATCAGCGTGCCGTACGCCCCGTCAACGAGGCCGATGCCGAGAAACTTAACCAGATTCTCACCCGCATGCACGAGGAAGATCCCACATGGACAGTCGAACAGTCCAAGGAACTCAAGCAGACCATCCTCTCCGGCATGGGCGAATTCCACCTCCGCACCCTCAAATGGCGTGTCGAGAACAACGATAAACTCAACATCGTGTTCGACGAACCCAAGATTCCCTATCGTGAAACCATCACCAAGGCATCCCGTGCCGACTATCGCCACAAGAAACAGTCGGGTGGCGCAGGCCAGTTCGGCGAAGTCCATCTGATCGTTGAGCCCTACACCGAAGGCATGCCCGCTCCCGACACCTACAAGTTCGGCAACCAGGAATTCAAGATGAACGTGCGCGACACACAGGAAATTCCTTTGGCATGGGGTGGCAAGCTCGTGGTTTGCAACTGCATCGTGGGCGGCGCTATTGACACACGCTTCATCCCCGCCATCGTCAAGGGTCTCATGGACCGCATGGAGCAGGGTCCCCTCACCGGTTCCTATGCCCGCGACGTGCGCGTCTGCATCTACGACGGCAAGATGCACCCCGTTGACTCCAACGAAATCTCCTTCCGTCTGGCCGGACGTAACGCATTCTCTGAAGCCTTCCGTAACGCCAATCCCAAGGTGCTCGAACCCATCTACGAAGTCGAGGTATTCGTACCCTCCGATGTCATGGGCGACGTTATGAGCGACCTGCAGGGACGCCGTGCCATCATCATGGGCATGAACAGCGAGAACGGCTTCGAGAAGATCACAGCCCGTGTGCCTCTCAAAGAAATGTCGAGCTACTCCACCGCTCTAAGCTCCATCACCGGCGGACGTTCATCCTTCACGATGAAATTCGTAGGCTACGAACTCGTGCCCGGCGACGTTCAGGATAAACTCCTCAAAGAATACGCCGAAAAGTCTCAGAATGAAGACTGATTTCCTTATCCCTTTATATCCGACTCTCCGACCGGCCCCGCCGCTCGGAGAGTTTTTTATTTAAGTATGAAATTGCCAAATATCTTTTGATGTTTAGAAATATGGGTTATCATTTCAAGATGGAGATTCTTAAACGAAGTAATAAAAAAACTGTCTGAGGATTTGTAATAAAGAATATTTAGTATTAATTTTGCAATGCAAATCGTAGCCGAAGCCTGTATGGGTTAGGAGGCGGGTGCAAACATAGTATTAAAAGATGCGTTTACTTGACGCTCTTTCTTGACACTTGGAAACTTCGCAACTTTCTTATGTTCAGTCAAGAATGAGGCAACGGTGAATGTCTATGTGGATATGTATCCATGCGTTTTCGTATCTGAAAATATACGAAAGACAGTGTGCATATTTGCGTGAGGCTTCGGCGTTGTCCGTTCTACTGAACAAGGCAATGCGAAGGCCTCCAAGTGTGGAATGGGCAACAGTACAGCTCTCGCGCATTTTCTTTTAAAAGGCTGTCAGGGGAGCGACAGCGGAAAAATGTGAAATGGATGAGAAATTAAAATCTCATTTTCTCAGTCTCTATTGCATGATTGTTGCCGATGGAGATGTGGCGATCTCTGAGTTGGACGAACTCTATAGAATCGCAAGAGAAAATTATGGACTGACGCAGGAAGAAATTAATGAGGCTGTGCTTACAGGAGGTTCGGCATTTTATATTCCTGATTCTGATGAAGAAAAGATCCGATATCTTTATGACTTGGCTTTGATTGCCGCAGCTGACGGCATCCAAGATTCCGAAATAACCTTATTGAAAAACTATGCTGTTAAGTTTGGTTTTCTTGACCAGAACATATCAGATTTAGTTGATCTGCTTTTGAAATTTGCTAAGAAGAAAACCCCTATTCAGGACATATTAAGCCTAATAAAATGAATACGCAAGGACAAACACAAGGGTCATTCACAAATAGTTTAAGCGGTGCAATGAAAGCGTTGTTTCAAACGAAAGGAACATCATCTACGCCCGTGTCATCACAAACAAGCATTTCTCAATCCACTGCGAAGGATTCAAAGGAAACTTATCATGCTTGGGGCGTACGCTGGAGTGGTAACGCAGGTGCCAATCAAACGGCATTATCACCGGCTTTACAATCTTGTTATACCCAGAATGTGAATGAACAGAATAATAACCAAGCTAAACAACAACAGAATCAACAAAATATTAACTCGCAGATACAAACTAAAAAAGGCGAGCGTGCTGGTGAGGTGATCAAGCTCGATAGTAAAAATCGAGAAAAGAATAGACTTCAAGAGGACGTAAAAACGAATCACGATAAGATTGATGATATTAAAAGTGGTGACGGTAAGAATATAATGGCGAAGGTGCAATTTGGAATTGGCGCCATAATTACCGTGCTTTTGGCCGTTTATCTTTTCGTGTTTTATAGTTCTGCCTCATTTTCTGCATTCTTTGGTAATGATGATATCTCGGGTGCCGGAGATGCTATATTGGATTCGCATTGTTATGCCGAAGCACTGGCTAATGGCTTAGGACAGTTATTGTTTATTCTCCTTATGCCGGTTATTTTTTTGGGTCTGGGCTTCCTTATTCATCAGTTTGGCGAATCCGAAAATGGCTTTGGCAAGTATGTAAAAATCTTAAGTCTGTATATAGTAACCTTTATTTTTGATTCCCTTTTAGCATTTGAAATATCCCAAAAAGTTTATGAATATACATTACTCACAGAGGAACAATATACAGTGTCAATGGCTTTTAACTCGCCTAATTTCTGGGTCGTAATATTTGCCGGATTCGTGGCCTATGTAATATGGGGACTGGTGTTTGATGCTACTTTACAACATTTTGACAGTATGAATGCTCATACAAAAGAAATTAAAGTGTTGGAGGGTAAAATTAAAATTGCGAATCAAAAAATTGATGAAATAGATACTGAAATTAGTAAGATACAGCAAAAAATTAATTCTTTAGATACGGATATCGCGACCTTAAATACTCAGCTCCAGAGCAGAACTCTTATTGACACAAATGAGCTTAAAAAGGCCTTGAGTGAGTTTTTCAGTGGCTGGATTGCCTATATGAATTTAGCCGCTAAACCACAATCTGAAAAGGATATGGCATCACAAACTTATAACATCTTTATTTCACGAATCTAATATGAATTCATTCAAAAAACTTGGACTGGTCGGATTAATTACCATCGGAGTTATAATCTCGATAGCGTATGGTTGTGGCAACACCGGAAAAGGGAACAATTCTGTTAAAGGAGAAATAACAATAATTCAAGATGAAAGTCTGCCTCTCAATCTTTCTATTTTCGTTGATCTTTCTGACCGAATTGAAAAGAGCAAGGATAATATGAAACAGGCTGATAAAGATCAGTTGATTGTCAACGGATTAGCTGAACGCTTCGTAAATAAACAAAAGAAAGAAGGATTCCAAAAGAGCGAGGATAAATTTCAGGTTGTATTCTATCCTGCACCGGCAGGAGCCCAGACTTTGGCTGAGAGTTTGACATTGGACTTGAAAAGCATAAAAGGTCCGAAGAAGAAAGATTTATTAAATTTTCAGAAGAATCACGCTGAAAACATTAAAAAGTTATATGATTCAGCCTTAGATGCACAAGACTATTTCGGCTCCGATATATGGGGTTACTTTGCAAAAGACAAAGTAAAGGATCTCTGTAAAACCGGTTATAGAAATGTTCTTGTAATCTTTTCTGATGGTTATTTGTATGACGCTAACAATAAGGTTCAGGACGGTAATAATTATTCCTATATTCTACCCAAGACATTGGCTATTCAAGGAAGTGGGTTGATTCCATGTCAGATATCTAATTCTGATATGGAGGTATATTTTATCGAGTGTAACGCGAATCCTCAGACCGATTATCCTAAAATGAAAGCGATTTTGGAAAAATGGTTTACAGAAATGGGACTCACCAAAATTGATATTCAGGACACAGATTTACCAGCAGTAGTTTTGCAGCATTTAGATAATGAGATCTTTATGAACTGAGATGATAAATTTATCCATTATTGCGGTAGCACCTGGAATTGACGGGCCTTTTGGGGAAAAGGTGTTTCTTGCAGTTATCACATCACTGTCTGTTTCATTTCTCTTTTATCTAATGGGTCGAAAAGGCAAAGCAAGCACAACCATTGATGATGAATTTGGAATTGATGATTATTATGTGCTCAAAATAATTGCGAATGATTCCCGGGCTAAACTTGAGTTTGATTATGAAGGAACATTTAAGGAGCTAAAAGAAAAATGTAATCCAAAGTTATATCTGGAACCTCATCAACCCCAAAAACTTGATATAGCTGCAAATTTGTTTGCCCGGATAAATGAAATAGAAAACAACTGGAATAAATTAGAAATCAGGAAGATACGCAAAAAAGCGGATGAAGAACTTGGGATTAAGTTATCAAGCGAGAAATCATATAGGATTCTTATTGAAATATATGATCCTAAGAAGTATGTCGATGGGCAGTTCGATAAGGATAAATTATTAGCCTGCAATAGAGCCTATAAATATATTTCCGAGAATAAAAATGATATTAGAAAATTAGAACAGTTTGCCAAAAAAGTGGGTATTTTAGAATATTGAAATTATATAACAAATTCAAACTCAAAAAGTATAAACCATATCCAGTTGGAATGATTGTACTACATTGAGAAATCTATAGATAAGTTATTTAACTCGTTGGTTGAATTAAATTTCTAAAACATTTATAATGAAAATGTTGCACAATTTGCAGATTATTAGTAAATTAGCGGTAACCATACCGTTAACTACTATTGAGGCATTTAGATTCGACAGCGAAAACTTTCTCTTTCATCGTCTGCACCATGAGTGCAAGGAAGATTGGCCAAACCTGATAAGCCGCAGACAGTTCAATGCATGGCGTAAACTGACGGTTCGTCTTGCAGAAGATATACGGAAAGAGGTAGCAATCTCCATTTATAGTTCCGAGGATGTATTCTGTATCGACTCCAAACCCGTAAAAGTATGCCAGAACGCCA